>CAZOWH010000028.1:9831-16280 GCA_964583425.1 uncultured Lachnospiraceae bacterium | reverse complement strand
GTGATCCTCACCATGCCCGACACCATGAGCATTGAGCGCCGCCGCCTGCTGGCGGCTTATGGCGCCGAGATCGTGCTGACGCCGGGGGCGCTTGGCATGCAGGGCGCGATAGACAAGGCAAACGAGCTTGCCGCCACAACAGAGGGCAGCTTTATCCCCGCGCAGTTTGACAACCCTGCCAATCCCACGGCGCACCGCACCACCACGGGCCCCGAAATTTTTGAGGATACGAACGGTCACGTGGATATTTTTGTGGCGGGCGTTGGCACGGGCGGCACGATCAGCGGTACGGCAAGATTTTTAAAGAGCAGGATCCCCTCTCTGCGCGCCGTTGCCGTAGAGCCTGCCGCCTCTCCCCTTCTTTCGGGCGGAAAAGCGGGCGCGCACGGCTTGCAGGGCATTGGGGCAAACTTTGTACCCACCAATTTCGACCGCAATGTTGTGGATGAAATTTTACCCGTAACCGAGGCAGAAGCCTATGCTGCTGCGCGCAAGCTTGCCAAATGCGAGGGACTGCTGGTTGGTATTTCCTCGGGCGCGGCGCTGCACGCCGCCACGGTGCTGGCAAAGCGCCCCGAAAACCGCGGCAAGGTGATCGTGGCACTGCTGCCCGACAGCGGCGACAGATACCTTTCCACGCCGCTGTTTGCGGAGGACTGAAGGTGGGGCTAACCGCTCAAAGCAAATGAGCCCTCACGCAAGGGATGGCTTTTGTGTCTTTTTACGTTGCTTTTGTTTTTGCGGGTCGGCTATGACTCCGACCCCGTGCGGCTTCTTTTGCTGTTCCAAGCCATATTGGCGCTCCCCGCGCTCCTGCTCTTTTGGTTGCCGCGCCCCTCAAAAAAGCACCCACGATCATGCGTTCTCCGACGGGAGCGCATATCTCGTGGGTGCTTTTTTGTTATTGTTATGCTACCTATTATTCTGCGAAGCCCGCGCGGATCGCTTTGATTTTTTCAAGCAGGGGCTGTGCCTTGGTGGCGCATTCATCATACTCATATACGCAAAGCCACATGCAGGAGCCGAGCATGGGCCCTATGCGGCGAATAAGCCTGTGCTCGCCGCCGCAGAGCAGCAAAAACGGCACCCGTAAGTGCTTTTTGAGTAACAGCGAGGCTGCCATCAGCTCAATCTCCTGCTCGGGATGATCGGATTTTGTAACGATCTTGACAATATCCGCACCCCGCGCCTGCTGTGCCAGTGCAATTTCCAGAACGCGTGAAGCGGGCAGATATTTATGGGTGTGAGAGGACATCAGCACCTCCGCACCACGCTCGTGCAGCGCCTTGATCAGCCTTTTTTGCTTTCTGATCGCGCGGGGGTCATCGGTCAGCTCATCAGGATGCGGTGAAAAAAGGTCACCCATCACGTCAACCAGTGTAGCGCCCGCATCTGCAATTTTCAGCATGCCCTCGGCAAGCTCATCATCGGTCTTGCCCTCGTTCCCTCTGCCGCGATAGTGTGTAACGTAGGTGGGAAGCCCCTTTGCGGCGGCAAAAATGCGTTTGTAGGTTTCCTCTGTCTGCAATTCCGGCGCAAAGCGACAGGTTTGAATACCAAGCGCCTCGGCGCCTGCGGGAATTGCCCGTGCCATCAGTGCAATGACCTCATCGGGCGTGTTTGCCTGCACCATGGTGGTAAGCAAGGGCTTATCGCAGTTTAAAAAGCTTGCTTTCATGCTATCACCCCTTATTTGTCATAATGTATCTGCCGCCATCCATCAAAAGGGTGGTGCCCGTGACCGAGCGCGCCTTGTCGGAGGCGAGATACAGCATCATATCCACGATCTCCTGCGGCTCGGCGGGATAGCCCATCAGCGTTTTCATTTTCGCCATGCCGGGGCGCGTCATCACAGGACCGGGGGCAATACAGCATGCGCGTATACCGTGAGGTGCACCTGCCAGCGCCAAGGACTTGATTGTACCGGACATCAGCGCGCTTTTGGAGGTGGCATAGCCAATGTTGCCGGCACTGCCCTCCGCACCCGTGATCGAGCCGAGATGAATGATCACGCCGCCTTGCTGCTTTACCATTTGCTGCATGACGGCATGGTCAAAGTAGATGGCTGCCTTGAGGTTCATATCAATGCTGAAATCGATTGCCGAAATAGGCTGCTCAAAAAAATTCTTTTCCGCAAGACCGAGAACGCGGCGCTCTGCGCCGCCCGCACAGGGGATCAGCACATCAATACTGCCGAATGCCTCAACTGCCTTGTCGCGGCATGCGACCACCTGATCATATATTGTGGCATCCGTAAGACAGCCGATCACGCACTCGGTAACGGCACGCACCTCGGCAACGGCGGCATCCAGTGCTTCCTTGTTAATATCGGCGAGCACGATATTGGCGCCCTCGCGTGCGAAGCATTTGCCCGCAAGCAGCCCCATGCCGGAGGCACCGCCCGTAATGAGAACTGTTTTGTTTGAAAATTCCATATACGTTCCTCTCTTA
This sequence comes from uncultured Lachnospiraceae bacterium, assembly GCA_964583425.1. Taxonomy (GTDB): domain Bacteria; phylum Bacillota; class Clostridia; order Oscillospirales; family CAG-272; genus Firm-07. The sequence goes on along the minus strand of CAZOWH010000028.1, from coordinate 13,829 downwards.
AATGATCTTCAAGTATCCGTTTTGCCCCGGCAGGATCGCACCGTCATGAGCCAGCAAAACGGTATATTTTTCGTTGCTGTAGGTGTTGACAAATGCAAGGCTTTTGAGGGGATCGCAGGAAACGCCTGTGGGGCGTTTTTCGGCAAGGCAAGCGCGGCTGTAGCACTCATCGCCCGAAATGATGTATTCCCTGCCCTCGTGCCTAAAGGTGACAATAGCCGAGCCGACCGTGTGACCGCCCCACACCGACACTGTGACGCCATCAAGCTCACAACGCTCTGTAAAGGGCACCACGTGCAGGTGGGCGGGCAAAAAGCCCTTTACCTTGGCTTTTTCGCATTCCGCCTCTGCGATATGCACGGTGGCACGGTCAAAATAATACGCCGCCTCGGCGTGGTCGTGATGGGCATGGGTGAGAATAAGATCCGTGATCTCGGCGGGAGTGACACCGTAGCAGCGCAGTGCCTCGGCGGGAGAGATGTAATGCTTCACATCGTACCCCGGCATGGTGTCACAGCCTGCATCCACCAGAATTTTTCTTTCGTCTGTTTCGATAAGGTAAAGCGTGAGTGAAATCAGCACTTTTATATCACACCCTGCGCTGTCGGCAAAGACCATGTGCATGGGCAGGGTGGTTTCACCATACTTGATGGCGGTGACGGAAAAGCTGCCTTTTTTCATTTTTTCCAGGTCATAACGACCTTGCCTGCGCTCTTGCCGTCACGCAGGAGTGCATGTGCCTCGTTTGCCTCCTCAATGGGCATGACCTTCCAAATGGTGGGGCGCACCTCTCCGCTTTCGACCTTGGGCCAGATATCCTTTACAAGGTTTGCAAGGATCTCTGCCTTAAAGGCGGGCGTTTTGCTGCGGAGGGTGGAGCCAATGAGGCGAATATTTTTCATAAACATGGTGCGCATATTGACAGTGGAGAGATCACCCGCCAAGGTGGCGATCATGATCCATTTACACATGTATGCAACGTGGGGGAAGCACTCACCCACCTTTTCACTGCCAAGGCAGTCGATGGCGAGATTTAAGGGGTGACCCGCCTCTGCCTCGCGCTTTAAGACATCCGCAATGTTCTCCTTTGAGGTATCGACCACTATGTCGGCATTGAGATGCCGGATCGACTCTGCCACCTTTTCGTTGAGAACGGTGGTGATAACACGCAAGCCAAATGCTTTTGCCATGGGAATAACAACGCTGGCAAGACCGCTGGCACCCGCGTGCATCAGGAAGGTCTGACCTGCCTTTGCGCCGCCCTCTACAAAGAGGTTGAGATACGCAGTGGCAAATGCCTCGGGCAGGGCTGCCGCCTCTACCATGGTCAAACCCTTCGGAATAGGCATCAGCATGCCTGCGGGCACGGCAACATATTCGGCATAACCGCCGCCGCCAAGAAGCGCACAAACCTCGTCACCCACGTGCCATTTGCCGCTTTTCTCCACCTCGTGGCTCACCGCCTTTACAACACCCGCCACCTCGAGCCCGGGCCAATCGGGGCAACCGGGAGGGGGCGGATAGTTCCCCTCTACCTGCATGAGATCCGCACGGTTGACGGCGGTGGCATATACCTCCACCAAGACCTCATCTGCGGCAAGCGTGGGATATGCGACCTCCGCCATTTTCAGCTTCTTATCCTCGGTAATGACAACTGCTTTCATAAAACAGCCTCCTTTTTGTTTTATTTTACAATTTTATTGTAGCATATTGACGGGTGCAAAAGAAATATGGTATAATGCCAAAAAACAGAACTATTCTATCGCACCGAAAGGAATTCTCGATATGACCGATATCACAGCCGCCTCAAAATTGGTGTTTTTTAAAACCGAAAAATATGATTTTTTGCAGGAAAACACCTTTGACACCTCAAACTGCCCCCGCCCGCAATTTTGCCTTGGGCTTGTGCTTGCGGGGCACGGCAGCTACCACGACTGTATCGAAAACGAGGATATTGAGGTGGAGGTGGGAGACCTCATTTTTGTGCCGATCGGCTCGCGCTACATCTCGCATTGGCGGGGCGAGCCGCATATTTCTTACGTCAGCATGCACTTTATTTTTGATTACCCCGCCATCTTTACCAAATCCAAAAGCTTTAAGCTGCAAAAGCTTACTCCTGCCGATTTTGCGGCGACCAAGGCGCTGTTTTTGCACGCGCTGGAAAATTTTAAGGGAAGCGAGGCGGCAAGGCTATCGGTGCTGGGAGGCTTTTACACCCTGCTGGGTGATCTGCTGCCACAGCTGAAAACCGCAAAAACGCGTGAGCTTGATGCGCGCGTATACCGCGCTGTTTCTTATGTGGAGGAGCATTACAAAGAGGAGCTTTCGGTGGAAATGCTTGCCACCGCCGCCAACATGAGCGTTTCGCGCTTCTTCCCTCTTTTCCGTCGTGCGATGGGGCTTTCCCCCGTGGAATATATCAATCACTACCGCATCAATCGCGCGGTGATCCTGCTGATGAGCAGTGACCGCTACTCGGTAGAGGAGGTCAGTGAGGCAACAGGCTTTCAATCCTCGGCATACTTCAGACGCGTGTTCAAGCGAATCACCGGAAAATCTCCGCGCGATTACCGCGTGACCTCAACAGAAATATAAAAAAATCGCCGTCGGTCAATGCCCCGACGGCGATTTTTTGCGGCGTATAAGCATCGGTATCATGTACACGCCAGCGGGTAAGAGAAGCAAAAGCAGCAGCCACGCATTTCGAAACAGCACGGAGACGAGCAGGATCGCCCAAAGGGCGGCAAGGTAGATAAAAGGGCGGCGCAGGCGCCTTTGGGGCAGATAAAGCGCGCCGAGGAGAGAAAAGGCGACCAAAAGCAGCAGGCATGTGGCAAGCACGGCAAGCGGCGGTGTGATGCGCCCCTGCCAATACGGTGCGATATCCCCCACGGGATCAATGCCGAACAACGCCAAGGCGTTGCGCAGCACGGTGTAAAGCAAAAACCACACCACAGCGAGAGGTAAGAGAAAGCGCGGGAACAGCGCATCATCGCGATGACGCAGGAGCAAAACGAGCGCGCGTAGATCAAGCACAAGAAAAAGCAGGGTTGCGAGCACAACGGCAGGGTTATAGGTGAGCATGGCAAGAAGATCAAGCTGCAGGAGGGCGAGGAACGCGCGTGTGCCGCCGCAAAAGGGGCAGTACAGGTGCAAAATATCGTGCATAAAGCAATGAAGGGTATTAAAGGGCAGCAGGCGTGTGGTGATAAACCCATAGACGGCAAATACCGCCATAGCCAACACGGCTATCGCATGATTCCGAATGTACCGTTTTAAGGACATATCTTCCCCTCCTTCACAATTTCCCGATAAAAGTATAACATATTTTCGACTTACATGCAAGGATATTACGCAATTGCCGCATATTCTTGTAAGTTTTTTCACAAAAACCTTGCATTTTGCTAAGAAAGCATATATAATGAATATAAATATTCTCGAAAGGAGCACGCCTATGAACTACGACCCGAACGGCAGCAGCCCAAGAACGGATCGGGGCACACCGCACAATGCCTATCAGCAAAACGGCACCTATGGAGCCGGCGAACCAGGAAACGGCGGATGGCAATACGATCCCTCGGGCGCCTACATGCAGCCAACAACTATCAACCAACATGCCGCCTCGGCACAGACGCTGGGTGTAATAGCGCTGATCCTTTCCTTTTTTGTGTGCCCCTTGGTTGGTCTCATTCTCGGTGTTATGGCAATGAACCGTGCAAAAAAATCAACCGCCGAACTGGGCTTTGAATGTGCAGAGGCAAAAACGGGACGCATTTGCGGCTTGATCGGTGTGATCATCAGCTCTCTTGCATTGCTAATTACCTTGGTGCTTCTTGCGATCTACGCATACGCCCTTTTCTTTGTTTTTCTTGCGGCGCTAACCGCCTTTTAACAAATTCATCTTTTTAGGAGTACGTAATGGATAACAATCAAAACAATTACAACAATCAAAACAATTACAACAACCAAAGCAACGACCCCAATGCACAAGGCGGGCA
>CAZOWH010000028.1:0-9731 GCA_964583425.1 uncultured Lachnospiraceae bacterium | reverse complement strand
TTTGATCCTTACAATAACGGTCAATATGCAGGTGGCGGCGCAAACCCGCAAAATAATGGCTGGCAATATACAAACGGACAGTTTTATGGGCAAGTGCCACCTGTCAACAACACCGCCCACGCAAACCAGGAGGCATCCACCGCGCAGACTCTTGGCATTGTTGGTCTGATCATGTCCGTTGTTTGCTGTGCATTGATAGGTGTGGTCCTTGGTATTTTGGCAATCAACCGTGCAAGCAATGCCAAAAATCTGCTTGGCTACGAGACCTCCGAAGCAAAAACAGGACGCATTTGCGGCATTATTGCCATTGTACTTGGTGTTCTTTCCATGGTCAGCAGCGCGATCATCAACGTGCTTTTCGGAGAGCTGATGGCGGATATCATAAGCTCCGTACAGGCATTTTCCACCTTGTTTTTCTGAATATCTGAATATAACAAAGCAAACAGCCGTTTCGGGTGCGCCCGAAACGGCTGTTTTTATATAACAGTAAAGCCCCAGAAGCAGATCAAAAAGAGAAAAACGAGATAGAGGATAGCGGCATATGCGATGCGCTTATGCACCTTGCGATTGAGCACGGAGGAAACAAAGGCGAAGAGATATGCCACGGTGGCACCGATGCCGACCAGCAAAACGATGATCTGCATGGCAAGATAAAAGGAGGAAAGGACGGCTGCCCCCGCATTGTAAGCCACCAAGAGCTGCACGGCAACCAGAACGCTGAGCAGCGCTGCCAAAAGCTCGGGCAGGAGAAAACGCACATGTGCATACTCGCCTTCCTTGTTGCGATCACCCACATAGCGGGCAAGCGCCAATGCGCCCGCCAACAAAAAGCGTACGGCAAGCAGCAAAAGTGCACCGAAAAGCAGCGCGGAGGGCACGCGTGCATAATAAAGCGGCAGTGGCGTGTAGCATGCGCCGTCGGCGGTCAAAACGGCACTCACTTCCCCTTCTTCATCAAAGAGAAACTGCACTGCGGGCACAGCGGCATCTCCATTGACATCGGCAAACACGCCGCGCGCGATCTGCGTCAGGCGCATGCCGCGGAAGGAGAGCGTGCCATCATCATTTTCGGTGACCGCCACGCGCTGCTGCATGGCAAGCATGCGACCAACAAAGGTATGCGTTTCAGCGGTAACCGACAAATATGTGCCGCAAAGCGGCTTCAGCTCTACGGGCTCACCCGCGGGCAAACTGAGGGCAGGTACTTGCCCAACGAGCATAGTCTCGGGGAGTGACAGGAGTGTGTTTTCGGGCGTGTTGGTCAGCACCAATACCGCCTGACCCGACAGACGATTCAGCGCAAGAGACACGCCGAAGCAATTGGTGGACGCTTTGCAGGTGTACACCGTGCCCTTTGCCTCAAGCACCATAGCGGCAGGTGTGAAGATGCCGTTTGCAAAGGTCTCAAAAAGCTGTGCCTTTGTGGCAGGCTGCAGCAGCACACCGTTATCGACAGTCAGCCAAGTAAGAAAGCGCGCAAGATCCGCCGCCGTTGAGGCGGCACCCGTAGCGGGATAGAGCCCCGCGTAGGTACGGTATCCATCGGCTGGTGTTTCGAACACGCCCTCCCCTGCTGCAAGATAGCCTACAGCGGGCTTTTTCAACACCGTATCGGCAGTAAAGGAAAGAACAGTATCGGTCATGCCGAGGGGAATGAGGATCTCTCTTTCAACATATGCTTCGTACGAAACACCCGAAACGACCTCTACAATATATGCCGCCAGCGCAATGCCAAACTCCGAATAGGCATATACCGTACCCGGCACGGTGACCTGCTCCGGCACATCCGCAAGGAGCGCCTCCGCAAGGCTTTCAAAGCAATAGCTATCGTTGGTAAAGGAGATATCAAAAATACGTCCGCCGAAGCCGGCGCGCCCCGTGAGCAGCTGGCGGGTGGTTACGGGGTGAGAAAGCCCCAGCTCCGCCATAAAGTCGGCGGGGAGGTAGGCGGCGATATCGGCATCAAGAGACAGCGCGCCCGTCTCTGCTAAATGCAGCACTGCGGTTGCCGCAAAAAGCGATGAAAAGCCGCCAAGCTCAAAGGTGGCATCGGAGGTGACGAGCACGCGCGTGGCAAGGTCGGCATAGCCAAAGCCATCTGCCATCACGACAGTGCCGTTTTTGACGAGCACCACCGCTGCACCCGCGGTATCGGTGCCAACGCCTGCGGCAACTGCGCGCTCGATCTCTGCAACGGATGCATCAAAAGGAGTGGCAGGCTCTGCCGCGGTTGGCAATATCAGCATGGCAATACACGCGACAAGCAGCCAAACGGTTATGATTTTTTTCATACATGCCCTCCCTTTTTGAAATTATCATCATTGTAGCATATTTTCCCTCTTTTGGCAAGTTCTTTTCCCTATTTTTGTCGCACTGACCGCGCGATATGCACTTCTCACGAAAAAGCAAGTATTATATTTGAAGCAAGACGAAGATTTAATTGTATGCAAAGTTTAATTATACAACTTTAATTAACAACTTTAATTAACATGTTAAATTATTGTTGACATGTTAAGTTATTTATGATAAACTGTCCCTGTGGGGCATGCATCTGCGTACTCCCCTGACACAAAAAATTTCACTTGGAGGCATGATCATGGAAAACATCGAATTACTTTTGGAGCAAGCCAATAGCGGTGACGCCGTTGCGCAGTATAAGCTGGGACGAGCGTATGAGACCGGAGATGGCGTAGCGCAAGATATCACCACGGCAAGAATGTGGTATCAAAGATCCGCCGACAACGGATACAAAAACGCCGCGGTAAAGCTGCGTCTTTTGCCCGTTCAGGAGAGCGCTGCCACTGAGCCTGCTGTAGCACCCCAGATGCCGCAGACACCGCAGCAGACCTACCAAGCACCGCAAGCGCCACAGCAAGCCTATCAAGCGCCGCAGACACCGCATTTGGCAACCGTGCAAAATGCGCAGGCAAATCCCGCGCAGGGCATGCAGCCCGCACAGTCTTCACCCGAAATGCAACCGGTAACGGGGCAAAAAAGCAAGGGCGTTGCGGCTCTTTTGGCACTGTTTCTCGGATATTTCGGTGCACACGATTTTTATTTGGGCTATAAGAAGCAAGGGATTATTAAGGTCGTTCTGACCATTTCGATGATCGGTGCCTTTATATCGGGCATTTGGACCTTGATCGATCTGATCAAGATCCTTTGCAACGGCAAGCTTGACAGCAACGGTCAGTTGCTGAGCTGAGCATGACTATTAGGAGACATTATCATGACACAACAGGATCTGGACTACAGAAAGGTGCACGCAGTTGTACCTCAATTGGATTATTTTAACGGCGGTCACGACAATATCGTAGCGCCCCCCGTGCAGCATTCGCAATTTGCAGCTATGGGTAGCATTACAAAGGTCAATAAGGGCAATGTTGCGGGCGGTGTTGCCGATGCATTTATCGGTGCCCTCGGCATTGCCGGCGGCGACGGGGGCTACGGCTTTGGTAAGCTGATCCAAGGCTTTGGCAAGGCCGCATCAGGCGTGATAGACCCGGGGTACGTAGGCGTGCAAAAGGTCATTTGTGAGACCATACAGGAGTGGGAGCGCGACTCGTGGCGCGAGCGCTATTTTTTATCCACCTTTGTGCCCGCCGAGGGCAATCTTGGCGACATTGTATGCGATGACGGCGAATATGATGAATGCTACTGCGGTCCCGGGCACAGATTTTTTGAAAACGGTGATTACTTTGAGGGCACATTTGTTGACGGCAGAATCTTTGAGGGCGTTTACATTTTTGCCAATGGTATGCGCTTTCTCGGCACCTTTGACGACGCCTTGAATTTTTATGGCTTGGGCACACTGCTCTATGCGGATGGCGCATGCTATTACGGTAATTTCAACCAATCCATGCGCGACGGTGTAGGTGCCATGTGGTATACCGACGGCGTTTATGTTGGGCGCTGGTCAAACAATGTCCGCCATGGCGATGGCTTTTTGCGGGTTGGAGATAAGTTTTATGACGGCGAGTTCTACAACGATCAAATAACCGGTGAAATGATATGAATGAGATTTCTAACATCAATGATCTTCGCGCAAAAGCGACGCAAGGCGACATTTTTGCCCAAAAGCAATTGGGCATGCTGCTGATCCGCTCAGATGAGACTCTGCGTGAGGGCTTTTCCTGGCTGGAAAAGGCAGCAACAGCAGATACCGACGCCATGTACATGCTGGGTAAGGCTTATTTAAAAAGACTGAACGATGCCAAGCAGGCATTCGCTTGGTATGAAAGGGCGGCACAAAACAACCATATCGACGCCATGAACGATGTGGGTGCATGTTATCTCTTTGGCTATCAGGTGGAACAAAGCACGGCGCGGGCAATTGAATGGTACAAGCGAGCTGCGAGCACGGGCTCGCCTGTTGCATATCACAACCTTGGCTTTTTGTGCTATCAGAACAGCGAGCTATATGAAACCGCCGTCGATTACTTTAAAAAGGCGACGGAACTGGGCTATGCCGATTCCGCTTATATGCTTGGCATTATGTATCTGCAGGGGCTGGGCGTGGAAAAGGACGCGGCACAGGCACTGGAGCAGTTGACTTTATCCTATCGGCTCGGCAAGCATTACGCATGCCGTCCGATCGGCGATCTGTATTTTCAAGGTGCTTTTAGCAATGGCAAACAGGAGCCCGACAAGGCGCTTGAGTGGTATCTTTGCGGCATGGAGCATGATGTATTATCCTGCATTGAGGTGCTTGGCGATTGCTATTACCATGGCTTTGGCGTGGAGGAGGACCTTTCCCTTGCTTATGATTTTTACAAAGCCGCGGCGGAAAAGGGCTCAACTGATGCCGCCTTTATACTCGGCACTATGTTTATTCGTGGTGAGAATGTAAAAAAAGACCTGCGCACGGCATTAAAATGGATGCTTCTTGCAGAGCGTGGAGGAAACAAAAAAGCGCCTCAATTTATAAAAATGATAAACGAGGCGCTTGAAAGCAAGGGACCTGCTGCCGCCCCCGGCACAGCGGCTGGCGGTGCGGTAGGCATTCAGCTGCGCGCCTCCTATTCTGCAAGCGTAGAGGCGGTAGAAGCAGAGCAAAGAGCACGCGAGGCAGAGCAACGAAAAAAGAACGCCGCTATTTTTTCTGCGGCGGGTGCCATGAGCGGTGACGGAGCGGTGATAGACTACGAAATGGGGGCTGTGATCGGCGCTGACGGTGAGGTCTCCTATGTAAACACAGAGCTCGGTATCATCCTTGGTGCTGACGGATCTGTTTCCTCTCATGATGCCAATTCGGGGCTGACCTACAATTGGAGTACTGGCACAGCAATGGCATATAACGAGGGGTTGGGTGCCACAATGGACCTTAACACGGGCCATGTCAGCTATAATCTGAACAGCTACATACTATAATAAACCACCATGGCAGTCATGCTGCTATTTGCTTCAAAAGTCAGTCGCGCCGGAGCATCCGAATACGACTGAGAAAGGAAAAGACTTTATCATGAAAAAGCGAATATTGGCCATTTTGCTGATAATATTGATCTGCTTGCCCTCCCTTACCCTGTTTGTCTCAGCATCGGAAGAAATACAAGAGAACTATACCTATCAAGGCACCCTCTACTATGATGCAGCAGATCCTTATCACAGCGTATACGGTAACACAAGCTATGCTTACCAGTGCTACATAGCAACCGATTATCAGCGCCCTTATGAACCGATTCTTTTTCTGTATAACGGAAGGATCGTACGAGATGAGACGACCAATGAAAGACTGCTTAAAATGTATTTTGCTCAAACCAATGAGCGAAATGAAGACTTTCAACAAACTCTTGAACAGGCAAATGCGTACATTGCTCTTGCCGGCTGGATCAAGGCAAACGGTCTTTTGACGGATATAGCAGGTGCTGCCTCACAAAGCCTTGGCGCTATCGGCGCTGTATACCTTGGCGGCGGCACCGTCACGCTTGACTACCTTGCAGGGCTTATTGCAACCAAAACCGTATCGGAATTGACCTCGCATTTTATAGATATTGCTACGATCCTATCAGAGCTGCAGCTGAATTACCTATATTACACGGCACTTGAAATGGAATATTCACTGGGGCAGCTAAACAGCATCACCGATCTTACCGCATACACAAACTGCGAAAAATATTTCGAGCACGTAATGAAGCTCGACCGCCTTAAGGCGCGGGCAAAGGAATTGGTGATCGCCATTACGGAGGACCTTAAAAAAACCGACACCTTCGGAGAGGTGCTTGGAAAATTTCTCTTAGACGCCGGCAAAGGCTTTGTAGGCGAATTTGCCGTATATATCATCTCTTATGATAAATTTTTGGCTGAGCAAAGTAAGAACCCCTTATATTTTGCCAAAATCATTGAATGGACAGCTAAGCTAAGCGCGTGCAATCAAAAATGGGATGATGTTGCCAAGGTGATAGAGGGCATGACAAAAGCTATTGCCGATCATTTTTGCTTAGCAAAGGCGTACTATGCCTACAAGGATGAGATCACTCCACTTGATCTGCTCAAAGCCGTAAACGGGATCGCCCTCGGAGAACACCCGTTGCCGGAGAAAAGTGACGATACCGACACACCCAAGAATCAATTTTCAGTCAGCGAAACGGAATTTGCGCAAGCAATTGCCACACTGCGAGAGGAATATCCGCACGGTAAATACTGGAACAATTATAACGGAAAAATCGAAACCGGCGCTTTGAAGGGCACCTCCAAGGTAGGCGATAAAAAGTGTAAATGCACTGTCTCCTGTCCCAAGGACTGTTCCTGCAGCTGTGGCACACTGCGCATTGACGGCAGCACTGTTGCGTGGCAATGCCACGGATATGCCCTGCTTTTGGCTTATAAAATATTTGGTTCAAACATCAACGCCTCATCCGATTGGGAAAAGATCACCTCGCTGAAAAGCTACGGATTTTATGCCGGTGATGTAGTCAGAACCAAGGCGGGCCACACCCTATTTGTTTACAAGGTGGAAAATGGAAAGGTGTACTATACCGATTGTAATGCCAAGGGGCCTTGCCAGATCAACTGGAACGGCGAGTATACCGTATCACAATTGAGATCAAAATCCGTATACGTGAGACACCTAAAGGGCAACACACTAAAGGGTAGCGAATCCGAAAAAGAATTTTGCAAGCTGACCATTCATTATGACGCCAACGGCGGTACGATTCCAACCGCTGAGGCGATTGGCAGCATTTACAAGGTGACAACCTCCGCCGGATTGAATGTAAGAGCTTCAGCCGGCACAAGCAGCACAAAGCTGGGCACCATTGCCAAGGGAACATCCGTTACCGTTACCGAACAAAAAGCAAGTGGCGGCTATACCTGGGGCAAGATCACCTATCAAGGAAAAACGGGATGGATCGCCCTTGAGGACAGTTGGGTCACCCAAACGAGCACGGCGTGGAGCCAGCAATATTGTGTAAGCGGCTCTTTGATCTACAAAACAAGCTCTGCCGCACTGCACACCCATGTGTGCACCTACGGCACCGTGGTAGAAAACGGGCTATACAACAACACCACCTTTGGACTCTACCGCGACGGATACATTTTTAAAGGGTGGTCACTTTCCTCAACGGGCGGCAAGGTAATAGACCACAGCAAATCCTTTTTGCCGGAGGAGCTTGTACCCGAGCTTGAAAACGGTAACCAAACCATTACCGTGTATGCAGTTTGGGAGCAGTTTTCTCCCGAGATCACCGCCCCCTCGGTTGAGCGCATCTATATTTCTGCCATCCCGCAAAAATCGCTCTATTATGTCGGTGACACCATCGATATTTCTGCGATCCGCATTTTGGTTATGCATACCAATGGCTCTCTTGAAGAGATCAGCGAGGGATTTACCTGCACGCCGCAGGTGCTTTCTTTGGAGGGAAATCAGGCAATTACGATACAGTACGAGGGTGCTACCGCATATTTTGATGTGCAAGTAACAGCCCCAAAGGATCGTACAAGCAATGCTACCGCAACAAAGGATGCTGTGGGATATCTGCTGCCAAGCACCTCAGCACCCACGCTAAAAAACCAAGGCGTGTGGAAAAATGATTCCTTGCAGGTGCTTTGCCGCGATGGGGATTTCTTTCTGTGCTTTGTTCCCTGGGGTGCCACCTCTGCTACCAAGAGCAATGGCGTACTGCTTTACATCAAGACCGAAAATATAGAATTGAGCACCATCGTGCCTGATGCAAGTGAATATTATTCCTTGAACGAAAACGGCGAAAGCAATGCTGTTATTTTAGCCGATTCTACAATTTATTACAGACCCGATGGCGGTGCTACCGCTGTAAAGTTCAACGGTGAAAAAATTGCAGAGCAGACCATTTCCTGCGATACGCCTGTGCGCGTTTTGTTTGAAATAGACGGACATTACTGCATACAAACAGCTGCCTGCACCGGATTTATCAGTAAGAGCAGTGTTGCTTTGTACCCTACAGCTTACATGCTTAACACCAATATTAGTACCGTAGAGCTTCGCCCGGGTGAGGGCTTGTCGCTTGACGGATTGCAGGTAGAAGCGCTACTCACCGACGAGAGCCACTGTAGCATCTCCGATTACGCCATTTCCCTACCCTACACCGATACTGCCGGAGAAAAATATGCTATTATTTCATATGGAGATCTGGCAACTTATATCAAAATATCTGTTTTCGATCCTGCGATTACGGGTATTTCCATAGATCGCTTACCCGCCAAGCTTTTTTATTCGCTTGGCGCCCCCTTGGATACGACCGGCATTCGGTTGACGCTCCTATACGAAAACGGCAGCACGCTGGATATCAGCAATGACGTTGAATACTATTACGATCTCAGCGAGCCGGGAACGATACCGATTACGGTACAATACGGCGACCACACCGCACATTTTACGGTGACTGTATATGAAAAGCCCGAAATTGAAGTGCTGAGCGCCGAGGGCTTTGTGGGTCAAAGCATCTCCATACCGATTCTTTATTTTAGTGCAGATCACCACATGGCACCTACAGCCATCACAATGACCGTATCCTATGATGCAAATACATTGAAATATATCGGGCTTAACAGCTCTGAGTTAAACGATGTAAAGCAACTGATGGTTGAAGCTGTAGACGAGGATACGTTGCAGATCACATATAGCGGTACAGATCCCCTATCCCCCGCCTGCCTCTTAACAAGCCTTGGCTTTAAAATCAAGGTATCCTATGAGCAAAGCGACAGTGAAATGGTTGGCGTTACCATAGATAGTGTCCTGCTGCAGGATAGCCTTGGAAATGCTTTTGACACATTCCAAACCGATGGTTGTGTGGTGAATATGGGACAGATTTCGATTTCGTATGTCACAAATTCGAGCGAAAGTGATTTTTCTGCCACAAAGACTGTTTACGGAGCTGAGACACGAATTCCCTCAGAGATACCTACAATGGAGGGCTATACCTTCGCCGGATGGTCCACAGCAGAAAATGCAGAAGAAGCGGAATATGAAGCAGGTGATGCAATCACTTGCACCGAAGACACCTATCTCTACGCCGTTTGGATCTCTGATTTCGACACGGATAACAGCACGGGGCAAGGTCCTGATCAAGATTACGATGAGGATGGAGCTGCTCACGGCAGCGCCAACCCCGAATACAACACGCCGCTTGACATGAATGGATGGCATGCGTATATAGAGCAATATGCTCCTTTACTGTATGTAGGAGGCATATCGTTTGTACTGCTGATTGGCGGCATTTTCTGCATCTGGTTGTTTATCAAGAGCCGATGCTGATTTT
>CAZOWH010000027.1:0-16569 GCA_964583425.1 uncultured Lachnospiraceae bacterium | reverse complement strand
AGCATATTTGTGATATCATAACACAGCATGCGCGGGTGTGTGCGAACTAATTTCGCCGCACCCACGTGTTACCTTGCGGGTGTGTGCGAATTAATTTCACCACACCCACATGTTACACTCGCGGGTGTGGCGAAATTGGCATACGCATAAGATTTAGGATCTTACGCCGTGAGGCGTGCAGGTTCGACCCCTGTCACCCGCACCAAAAAGAAAGGACGCCCTTGTGGCGTCCTTTCTTTTTGGCACAGTTGCGGGCTCGAGCCCCCGCGCGAACAAAACATAGCCGTTAGCAGATATAAGGGAAGCGCGGGGGAAGGACATCGGGCTGCGAAAGCAGTGCGGCGTTTAGCCGCAAGGAGTCCTTCCGCTCTCGCCGCAGGTGAGAGGAACGACCCCCTGTCACGCGGACGCCCTTGTGGCGTCCTTTTTTTTGGCACAGGTGCGGGCTCGAGCCCCCGCGCTAAAAAAGCCGACTTGTCTCGACAAGTCGGCTTTTTTAGCTAAATTTGTCCTTAGCATGGAATAAGTCCATCTTCGCCGGATGAAATTGCTTTGCGATGAGGTCTGCCTTCGGCAGGTTATGAGGCTGCTTTCATATTCTTTTTATTCCGCGCATAGAATAAACCGACTTTCAAAAAAGAGAGGGGTTTGTTTATGGAACGGTATGAAGACAAAAACACCGGTGTACAAGCGGAGGTGAGCGATAAAACACTGTCCTTTGAAATAAACGGGGAGATATCGCTACCCGATTACCTCGGCGAGGTCAGTCGGCTTCTGTGGGTGCGCCCTACGGTTTTGCCGCCTGCGCGGTTTTTAAACGGGGGAAATGCGGAATTTTCGGGACGTGTTTACTATCAGGCGCTATATGCTGCACCGGACGGTGAGCTGTACAGTGCTTCGGGTGAGGATGCCTATGCCTTTTCGGTCCCCACCGAGGCAGATCACGCCGCTATGCTTTCGGTGCAGGTGACGCCGGATGTGGTGGTAGGTCGCGTGGCGGCACCGCGCAAGCTGACCGTCCGCTGCAGATTGCACGCGCATGTGTGCGGCTATGCCGAAAAAAATATCGGCGTGGTGCTGCCCGAGGAAACGGCAGATCGTGTCTGCTGCCTTGGCGATGTGCAGGAGAGCGGCAGATTTTGCGCGGGTGTGGGTGAGACGGTCGATCTTTATGATGAGCTTGATGTCAGCGAGCAGGGGGGCGTGCGCATCGTGTCGGCGCGGGGTGAGGTGTTTTTACCGGATGCGACCGCTACGACCGATGCAGTTCACTGTCGCGGCGAGGTGATCGTTACACTGCTTTGCTGTAAAGCCGACGCCTCGGGTGGTGAGGAGGTCGGTGCGGAGGGCACGTGCCCTATGCCGTATACGCTGGTGCGCCGTCTGCCGCTTGAATGTGAGGTGCCGCTTGGCGGTGTGAACGCCGACCACGAGGCACGTGCTGCTGCTGTCGTCAGCGAGGTGCGCGCCATTGCAGAGGAAGGTAAGGTAACGGTAGCGGTGCGTGTCGTGCCGCAGGCAGAGGCGACCTGTAAGCAGCTTGCCTGCTACACAAAGGATCTTTTTATGCCTGATATGTACGCCGAATGCCGCCACAGCGAGGAAAGAGTATGGCAGCCGCAATGCGCGATCAACAAGCACTTCAGCATTTCGGGCAATGCCTCGCCGATGGAGATCGGTATGCCCGCCACAGCAACCGTGATCGATGCATGTGCCGAGGCAGAGGTGCGCGAGAAGAGTACGGATGGAAAAAATATCGTACTGGCGGGCGATGTGCATTGCCACGTTTTATATCGCCACGGCAACGAATACGGCGCGGCAGAGGCGGCAATACCGTTCCGCGTGGTGACCGAGGGGAGCTTTGAAGCGCTTTCGGTGCAGGCAACGGTGCCCGTGTGCCGCGTGCAGCGTGACGGTGAGCGTGTGCGCACAGATGCCGAGCTGCTGCTTGCCCTGCGTGCTTCTGCCTTTGCCGGAGTTGCACCCGTTAGCGAGGTGAAGCTTTTGCCGCGTGAAACGGAGCGCAGTGCCGACCTCGAGCTTTGCTATCCCGCAGCCGAGGAAACATTGTGGAACATAGCCAAGCGCTATGCCGTTTCTCCCGAAAAAATTGCCGTTGCCAACGGTATTTCCGAGGATGCCATGGCGGATGCTGCATCACTCTCGGGGGTGCGATATTTGCTGATCCCTTGATTTGACAAGGTGTTCCATTCCTGCAAATTACAGAACAGCGCATGGAAATTTCGTTTATTTAAATAAAATGCACAAAAAAACGTGTTCATTTCAAAAAAACTTATTGACAAAAGGCAGAAATTGTATTATAATAGGTGTACCAATATTAAAAAGGAAGGTATTAACCATGCGTAAAGTTATTGCAGTGATTTTAACTGTACTTATGCTTATGTCGATGTTGGCTGCATTCCCGGTTTCCGCAGCAACCAACAAGACATATGACGGGACCACCGCGGAAACCGAGGGTCTTAGCACGATTTTCATTTCGGAAATCGGTCGTCAGATGTATTACCACAGATACGGCACCAATGCTGGCAGCAACTCCAATTCCATGAACTTCATTGAGCTGTACAACAACGGCGCGGGCGATGTTGCTCTTGATAGCCTCAGCCTCCTGCAGGCAGTGGAGATCGAGACCGTTCCCACCAACGCTGCCGACCCCTACCTTGCAGAAAGAGTTAACGGCTCCCCCCTTTGGAAGGAATGGCGCGATATGTATCGCTTCATTGCCAAGATGGATATCAAATCCGGAAAGATCATTGACGATGAGAATGCACTCAAATACAGCGGTGCATTTACGGACAACGATCTCTCTACCCCCAATGTGATCGACGACGACAATACCTACGCTCGTCTCACCAATGCGGGCGTTGATATGACCCTTTCCAACGGTGAAAATGCTGTTATTTGGCTGATCAATCAAGCTACTCTTACCTGGATGAGATGGGCAGACAACAACATTCGCGACTTTGATCCGAGAGCTGAGTTTGTTACCAGCTACTACGGCAGTGATGCTGATCCAGACGATTACACGATCGTAATGGTTTGGGCATACAGCGACTTCACTCCTGAGGACGGCACCGTTCTTGCGGACTATATGTTCTCCTTTGACAATGTTCCCGCTCGTACCGATACAAACAAGAACTACATCCTTGGTGTAGCCAAAAATACTTGGAATCTTGCAACTGATGCGGCATACAATAAGAACACCAAAACGATCAACACCGATCTTTACAGCATGACTGTAATGGGTGCAAGAGTGCCGCAGTACACCGGAACCAATGTTTCGGATGTTGCCTCGGTATTTGCTCCTGCAAACACCACACCTTACATTGAAAATGCACTGCAAAAGTTCATGAATGCAAATGCAACCCCCTACGCCGATTATTTTGCTGCAAGCTACGTAACGAGCTACCGCGAGACCGGTACGATCAACTGGACGGATGACACCCCTACCCCCGGCTCTATGCCCGATTGGCAGTGGGCTATGGTAGATCCCGCCAATGCACCCGAAGGCAAGTTTATGACAGACGGTGCAGTAGATGCTACCAAGGTGCAGGCTGCGATCGATGCATACATTGCCGAGCTGAAGTACGTGGACGACGGTGCCGATACCGGTCGTGATGAGGAAGACATGGACCGTAACTACAACTTCGAGACTCAGGAGGAGATCAAGAACCGTTTCCAGAACAAAAAGGACAATAACACTACCGATGACAGTGGTCTGCCTACTTGGGCCGTGATCCTCATTATCGTTGGCGGTGTGCTTGTTGTTGGCGGCGGCGCTTGCGCAGTCGTATTTCTGGTTGTTCTTCCCAAGAAGAAGGCAGCAGCTGCTGTAGCCGAGGGCGACGCTGCTCCCGCTGAGGATACCCCTGTGGAAGAGGCGCCTGCACAAGAGGAGAAAAAAGACGAATAATTAGCGGTGCAGAAATACCGTTTTAACAAAAAGGGCTACCACCGTTGGGTGGTAGCCCTTTTTACAAGAAATATTATAAATAAAGGAAAATTTGATATGAAGCTTAGTGTACTTGCCAATCTTTATGGCGCAAAATCTCTTGACGAGACCCTCTCCATTCTTTCCTCTCTCGGTGTTACAACCGTTGAGATCGGTGCCGGCGGTTATCCCGGAAAGGCACATTGCAACCCCGAGGAGCTGCTTGCCGATCCGAAAAAATACGAGGCATTTGTAGCAACCTTTAAAAAATACGGTGTTGAGATCTGTGCGCTTGCCGCACACGGCAACGCACTCCATCCTGATGCCGCTGTTGCAGATCAGTTTGATAAGGATTTCCGTAATGCCGTGCTGCTTGCCGAAAAGCTTGGCGTGGATACTGTAATTACCTTCTCGGGCTGCCCCGGCGACAGTGAGGGCTCCAAGTATCCGAACTGGGTAACCTGCCCCTGGCCCGAGGATTTTCTCCACATTCTCGATTGGCAGTGGAATGAAAAGCTGATTCCCTATTGGAAAGAGGCAGGCGCCTTTGCCAAAGCGCATAAGGTCTCGCACATCGCATTTGAGATGCATCCCGGCTTCTGTGTTTACAATCCCGAAACACTCTTGAAGCTCCGCGCGGCTGTGGGTGATGTGATCGGTGCAAACTTTGACCCCTCTCACCTTATTTGGCAGGGAATTGATCCCGTTGCGGCAATTCGCGCATTGGAGGGTGCCATTTACCACGTGCATGCAAAGGATACCAAGATCGATCATTACAATACCGCGGTGAACGGCGTTTTAGATACCAAGCATTACGGCGATGAGCTGCACCGCTCCTGGATCTTCCGCACCGTTGGCTACGGCAACGGTGAGGCATACTGGCGTGATCTTGTCAGCAACCTGCGTCTTGTGGGATACGATCGTGTACTCTCCATCGAGCATGAGGATAGCTTGATGACCATTGATGAGGGTCTTTGCAAGGCGGTAAGCTTCCTCAAGGATATTATTATTAAGGAAGAAAAGCCCACTACCATGAGCTGGGCGTGATCAAATAAACAAGAGGCTTTCTTGCGAGAAAGCCTCTTGTTTTATTCCGTGGCGTGAAAGCGCACAAGCCGTTCGGTGCATGTCAACGGCAGGCAGAGCGCGATGTAGTGCTCACCCTCACGAAGGGAAAGGAAATGCACCCCGTTAGATGCCTCGAATTCGGGAGCAAGTGTATCAGTGCAGGAGAGGTGCGCACCAATTCCGTCGCCGCAATATTTGGCATATGCCTCCTTGCGGACAAAAACCTGCGTAAATGCGGCTTGCATATCCTTGGAGAGAAGCACATGGTGGCATTCGTATGTACCGAAAAAGCGGAGGGCAAAGTCGCATATCCTGCTGTCACCGTAGGCGGTGCGCTTTTCAACATCAACGCCAATGCGCGGCAGTGCTCCCGTCGTCTTTTGCCAGAGCGCGCATACGGCAAGGGAATCTGTATGCGCGAGGCTGAAATCTACCGTGGGATATGCCTTGAAATATGGTCTTCCCTTGGCGGTTTTGGAAATGATGGTGTCGGAAAGCTTCAATTGCCGTGCGATCTCCAGCACAAGCTCCCGCGCGGCAGCACTTTGCGCGGCGCGTGCCGTGCGACGGTTGGGATAGGTATCAGTGAGTGCCCTATAATGCAATAGCAGCATAGCGCTTACAGGCTTTTTAAACGGTCAATGCAGCGGCGGCACACGCGTTTTCCCTCAAAGAGCACAATATTCTCCGCTTCGCCGCAAAAGGTGCAGGCGGGGAGATATTTTTGCAAAATAATGCGATTTTCATCGGTGTAGATCTCAAGTGCGTCCTTTTCCTTGATGTCAAGAGATCGGCGGATCTCAATGGGCAGTACAAAACGACCGAGCTCGTCTACCTGTCTTGTGATACCTGTGGATTTCATGGTTTTTCCTCCCTCATGTATATTACTTTTTATGGCGAAGGGGAGCAGCATGTGCTTGCCCCGCTTCAACTATGTCATATTTTGTTGTGTATTTTTATTATAATAGGTCGAAAAATGGTTGTCAACATCCAATTTTGGAAATTTATGGATTGTTAACATTTGGGCCTCTCAAAAAGCATAAATACTGCAAAAAGTGTCGAAAGTGCGCAAACGGTGTCTGAAAATGCGTATTTTTACATGCTATTTTACATGCTCCTTTTGATTGAAGAAAAAAATTTTGCCAAATACTTCTTGTGATAGGGGGGTGAGAATGTGATGTTACGCGGATGTCAAAAGCAGATGATCGTGCTGCAAACGCAGGAAAGCAGCTTGTTTGAGAGTGCCTTTTTTGTGCTGCGTCGTGAAAATCCGCCTGTTGCTGCCGATGATATGCTGGCGGAGGCAAACCGCATTATCGGTATGCAGGTGGCGGTCAAGCAAAAAAACAGGCACATATGGGAGCATTTGGCTCTTTTTTTGCTGGGTGCGGCGCTGGGTGCGGGAGTTTTTGCATTGATTTTCTTTTTGCGTGGCGGCTGATACTTGACAAGTGCATATTATTTGTGTATAATAAATAGTATATTAAAGTAAAAGTGCGCTTTGGCGCTTGAACGGTTGGCCGAGCTCTATCGTTTCTCGGCATACAATAATCAAGAAGATCCACGGTGTGCGGCGGAGCGTTGTGCCGCATGTTGCCTTTTGCTTGGCTTTTGCCGATGTGGGTCTTCATTTTGTGCGCCTTGGCGCGAATTATAAATTAAGGAGGACCTATGCCGAAGGTGAAAAAAGATAAAGGCAAAATTCGCATTATCCCATTGGGGGGATTGCATGAGATCGGTAAAAACATTACCGTGATCGAATATGAAAATGATATGATAGCGGTGGATTGCGGTCTCGCATTCCCCGATGAAGATATGCTGGGTGTAGATCTGGTGATCCCCGACATCACCTATCTCGAGCAAAATCAAGACCGTTTGCGCGGTATTTTTCTCACACACGGTCATGAGGATCATATCGGTGCCCTTCCGTACGCACTTCGCACCATCAACCCGCCCGTATACGGCACAAAGCTGACGCTGGGCATTCTCAAAAACAAGTTAGAGGAACACTCCCTGCCGTGGGATTCCGATCTCCGTACCGTCAGCGCAGGTACTACCGTGCGCGCGGGCGCTCTGAATGTGGAGTTTATCCGCGTCAATCACTCAATTGCAGATGCGTGCTGCCTTGCCATACACACGCCGCTCGGAACGATCATTCATACCGGCGACTTTAAATTGGATATCACCCCCATTGAGGGTGAGATGATGAATATTGCACGCCTTGGCGAGCTTGGTAACAAGGGCGTTTTGCTGTTGATGTGCGAGTCTACCAATGCCGAGCGCCCCGGCTTTACCCCCTCTGAGAAAAAGGTGGGCGCCTCGCTTGATTATGTTTTCACCAAAAATACCGATAAACGTATCGTAATATCCACGTTTTCCTCTAACGTGCATCGCGTGCAGCAGATCATAGATACCAGCGCGCGCCACGGCAGAAAGGTGGCGGTAACGGGACGCAGCATGCTGAATATCGTGGGCGCCGCAGTGGAGCTCGGCTACATGAAGGTGCCAAAGGATACGCTTATTGATATCGGTGATATCAAGCGCTACAAGCCCTCGGAGATCACGCTTATCACAACGGGCAGCCAGGGCGAGCCGATGTCTGCGCTTTACCGTATGGCGTATTCCGATCACCAGCAGGTAACATTGGGCAGAAATGACCTTGTGGTGCTTTCCTCGCATGCCATTCCCGGCAACGAAAAGCTGGTGGGGCGCGTGATCAATGAGCTGGCACGTAACGGGGTAGAGGTCTTGCACGATGCCTCGCTTGAAATACATGCCTCGGGGCATGCCTGTGCCGAGGAGCTGAAGCTGATGCAGGCGCTGACCAAGCCGCGTTATTTTATGCCGATCCACGGCGAATTCCGTCATATGGCGGCAAATCGCGAGCTTGCCCTTGAAATGGGCATGCCCGACCGCAACATCTTTCTGTCTGATATCGGCAAGGTATTGGAGATCGATGCCAAGGGCGCGCGCTTTGCGGGTGCTGTGCCTGCGGGGCAGGTGCTGGTTGATGGCTACGGTGTCGGTGATGTCGGCAATATCGTGCTGCGTGACCGCAAGCATCTTTCACAGGATGGTCTTATTGTGGTGGTTGCCACGGTGGACGAGGAGAGCTCGCTGCTGATCTCGGGGCCCGATATCGTATCGCGCGGGTTTGTGTATGTGCGCGAGAATGAGCCGTTGATGGAGGAGGCAAGAAAGCTGGTTGCAAAATCACTTGAAAAATGCCTTCACGGCAAGCAATCGCGTGACCGTATGCACCTGAAAAACACGGTGCGTGATGAGCTTTCTAAGTTTCTTTACTCAAGAACGGGTAGAAAACCGATGGTGCTGCCCGTCATTATGAATGTTTAAAGTTTTGATATCATTCACAGGGCGTTCATTCGCGAAACACCCTGGTTGATTACAATAAAGTCGCATGACTGTATAAAAAATTGAAAGGCGGTTCCTTAAAATGGGAAAAGGAAACAGAACAAAAAAACAGCAAGCCGCAAATGTTTTAAGCGGCACCGGCAAGAAAAATGTCGGTCAAAAGCGTGAAATGCCCACGTGGGTAGGTACGCTGATCGTTGTAACGGTATTGGTTGCAGTAGTACTCTTCTCGGTATTCTGCATTCTCAACTCTCGTGGCGTATTTTTGCGCAATAAGATCCTTTATGAGACCGAGAATTTTGAAATTACCGTTCCGATGATGTCCTACATGGTCTATACTGAGTATCAGTCCTGGGTCAACACCTATGAGTCCACGGGCTATATGCAGTACATCAAGGGCTCCGGCGGCGACAGTCTCAGCACCTCGCTTCCGCTCCGTGATCAGATCTACAGCTCTACTACCGATGAGACCACCGGTGTGACCACAACGGTTACCTGGTTCGATTATTTCGCAGGAAGTGCAACCACCAGCATCGAGCAGATCCTGGTGCTTTGCGAGCAGGCGCACCGCTACGGTGTAACGCTTGGCGAAGAGGACTATGCCGAGATCGACAGCGCGATCTCTATGCTTGAGCTTTACGCGGCGTACAGCGGTTACACCACCTCCGGATACCTTGCCGCTATGTACGGCAGAGGCGTTGGTGAGCAGGATGTACGCGCCATGATGGAGCTCTCTCAGCTTGCTACCAAGTTTACCACCCTTAAGATGGAGGAGCTTGAAAACGGCGCTACCGATGTACGTATTGAGAGCTACTACGAGGAGCACAAGGACGATTTCGATATTTATGTAGACTTCATCTCCTACACCTTCGAAACCTCCTTTAAGCCTGTTGCAAGCGATACCGAGGATGCCGCTGCCAAGAACGAGGAGGCATATCTGAAGTATGAGGAGGAGAAGCAGAGGTATGCCGCGCGCGTGGATGCACTTGCTGCCTGCAAGACCTCTGAGGAGTTCTGCAATCTTCTTATTCAGTATCTCGAGGAGGATGGCGCAACCGAGCTTGAGGCGGTACAAAAGCAGTCCGATGCGCATCACTTTAACTATGTAAAGAACGAAGAGGATGTCGCGCTTGATGATTGGCTCTTTGATACCGAGGAGCCCGTGAAGGCAAACGATACGCATACCATCAAGGAGACGGGCGACGAGGCACGCGAGGAGCTCAACGAGACCGACGAGACCGAATACAGCTATAACGAGACCTCGGCTTCTTACACCGCATGCTTTGTTTTGACGCCTGTGCACAAGGATGAGGCATTCCTGCAAAGCGTAGGTCACATCCTGTTTAAGACTGAGACCTTTGAGGATCTGACGGATACCTCTACCCTGACCGGCAAGACCAAGGAGCTGGCACAGAGCCTGCTTGACAAGGGTGAGACCATTTCCGCTGAGAATATGGCAAAGGCGCTGGTTGAGTTGATGATCGCCGAGGGCAAGCTTGTAACCAAGACCACCGAGGCAGGCGAGACCTATTACTATATCGAAAAAGCCGATTTCGAGGCATACGGTAACGATTATACCGAGGATAGCAGCGTGTTCTACGAGGATGTTGCAAGAGGCGACATGGTAACGGAATTTGATGCTTGGTTGTATGACGACGGCCGCATTGCAGGTGAGGCTTCTCCCGTTGCGGTAGAGACCACCTACGGTCACCACATCATGTACTATATCGGTGCAGGTGAGGATATCAACTGGGAAGTAGTCGCGCGCGATAAGATCGCAGCAGCTGATTACGAGGCGTGGTATAAAACCGTGGCAGAGGCTTGTCACATCGAATCCGAGAAATATATCGGCAACTGGAACAAGATCAACTGATCTTTGAAGGGGGCTGCCGCGTGTTTCGCGGCGCCCCCTTTTTGGCATGAAACGGTGTCAATTGGCAAATACTATGCCGGATAGGGACGATCTCTTGTCCCTAAGAAAATTTTGACGGCGGGCGCGTGCCTGCGAAAGGAGCCGATATGGTACTGAATACAAAGCAAACCACCGTGGCATACCGCTGCCCGCATTGCGGTGCGGGTGTGATGAGTGCGGTCAGCCCGTTTCATTTGCGCGGGAACATGGTGCGCCTCAAGTGCACCTGCGGCAAAAGCGTGATGGAGGTGGAGCCTGCGGGTGAGGGAAAGGTGCGCATGACGGTGCCCTGCATTATTTGCCCCACCCCCCACCATTATACCGTGAGTGAAAAGATCTTTTTCGGCGAGGAGCTTTTTGTATTGCCCTGTGCATATTCCGATATCAATATTGCCGCTATGGGTGAGATGAATCATGTCAAGGCTGAGCTTGCGCGCACCGAGCTGGAGCTGCTTGACCTGATGGAGGAAAATGGTATTACTGATTTTTCCGCTCTGCACGAGGAGGCTGAGGAGCTGGTAACCGACCCGCAGGTGCTGGAGATTTTGATGTTTGTGATCCGTGATCTTGATGATGAGGGCAAAATATACTGCCGTTGCGAAAAGAACGGTGATGAGGAAGGGGATTACGACGTGGAGGTGACCCCCGCGGGCGTGTGCGTGACCTGTCGCAAATGCGGTGCCACCAAAACGTTGCCTGCAAACTCCTTGCTCGATGCACACGAGTTTTTAAATGCAGAAAAGCTTGAGCTGGAATGATCAAGCAAAAATTTTACGGCAATGCCGTGCTTCAAAAGCATGGCATTGCCTTTTCTTGAAAAATTTATTTGCGCCTCGTGATACTACATCTGCCACGGGGCTTTTCGACAATATACGTTCTTTTGCGTAAGTCCCATAACGAGGTTTTCAAAGAAAAGCACTTATGATGTAAAAATTTGCTCATCATAAGTGCTTTTTCTTTTTGATTATGGACGAAGTCAACATCACCTCGCTTGTTACGTTTGTAAGGCGAGCGGCGGGCAAGCACCGTTATCGGGCGCGCCCATTTCGGTGTTTCCTATGAAATGACACAACTAACTGATCTAAGGATTTTTCTATTTTAAGCGCCTTATTCTTTTAGAAGATTTAGCAATCCTCGATGCTGTCGTATTCTATGTTGTCAAAGTATTTTGCAAATTCCCTCAGATATGCCTCATAGGCGCCGTATATTTCGGTAACATGGTGTATGTAGGGGCCCTCAATGAGCTTTCGCTCAAGCCTTGGCAGATCTCCAAATTCTGCCCAAAGATATGTTCCGAAGGTTTCGGGACCCTTGCAGGTGTGTAGGTTCCCGCCGAGCAGATAGTATTTGCCTTTTTCTCCCTGAAAGCGTGCTATCGTATATTCGCCGTCTCGCATGCGGAACGTGGGCTTCATTGCGGTTAGCTTTGGCTTCTCGCCCTCCGCTTTGCAGGAGGCGGGGAAGGGGCCGCAGTGCCAGAGAAGCTCCGCATTGTCGTTCTCGGGGTGACGGCAGGTAAATTCGCCCTGAATGGGCTTGCCGGTGCCGCGCGTTGCCGAGAGTAGAAGAATGTTGGTGACAGACATAAAGACGTCACCCTCGCAGGTGATAAAAACCCCCTTTTCTGCGGCAAGGCTCATGGCAAGACAGGGCGGAGCTCCAATACCCGCGGCAAAGCCAGACCAGCAATCCGTGCCGATGATATTTGTATTGTAGGTCTTTGCCATTTTTTCAAAGAAACGCGTTGTTGCAAGGAGCTTGATCAGTGTTTCATCGTCAGTGCCTTCACAGTCGAAGGTTGTCTTAAGGGCAGGAAGCTCTGATATGAGCTCATTGCGTTCGGATTCGTATATAGCTTTAAGCTCATTCATTGCCTCGATCAAATTTACCGAAATGATATCGATGCCAAATTTTTCACACAGCTCAAGCTCGTTATACATAATAGACTTGAAGGGCTTGAGGCGAGCACCTATATTCACGATTTTGATGTTTTTGAAATTGTTTACCATACAGGCAACGCCAAGAAACCGACGCATACCCTTATCAAAGGCAGGCGCCTCAATATCGCAATTTTCTATGTATGAGAATTTTACCCCGTTCCGCTTTAATTGCTTGCTGATTGCAAAAAGACCGCATTGTGTGTCGGTAAAGCGCTGACCGTTCTCAAAATGACGATCACGCGGTCCCCAAAGCAGCGTGGGCACGCCGCACGTCTTTGCCACCTCACCGACAACTCTCTCCTCGCCAAAATTACAGTTTACGATAAAAAGCGCGTTTATCCTCTCGTTTTTGAAATGATCTGAAACGCGTTCACAGTCCTCGGGCAGACGCAAAAGCCCTTCCTCATTAAGCCATTCGATATCAACGAATTCGGTCATCTCGTCAGCGTAATGATCGCGCAGATACTTGAGGGTCTTATCCTTATTTTCTACGGCGTAATCACTTTGAAACATACCGATACGCTTCGGGGGCTCTTTTATCAGTCTTCTTATGGTGAGTACACCTATTTTAAGCTTGTAGCTTAACATTATGAAATCATCTCCTTATATTTTGATGTTCTCTCCGATAATGGCTGGATCCCTGCCAAGTGCAAGCTGTGCCTTGAATTGAGGATGGATGATAAGCCATTTATTTTTAGAGATCAGTCTCTTATCGTCGGAGGGGGGATCGAGTGGAGTATTCGTTCCGCGAGGTAATATAACAACGTTTCTAAAGGGCGTATCTCCTATGCTGATCGGGCAGAAGTGAAGGGTTGTAGCCCAAAGCTCAATGCTTTCCCCTTCTTTCAGCCTAAATGCCTCGAGATGGGAGCTATCGTATTTTTTGTTTTGCATATCGCGTATATCTCCGAGTAGCAGGATCATATCCGAAAGAGCTACGGCGATCTCCGAGCTTTTGTGCCACTCGAGTGCGTTCATCAAGTGATTTTCCCCACGGCAATAGCCAATCTGCACGTCAAGACCGCCAAAATGTTGGGAATAATGATCCAGTACCTCTGCTTCTTCAAGCACCGCCTCGCTTGCGTTGTATGCGGTAGCGCCCACAGGCAGAGAAAGCCCCTTTGCGGCCTCCTTCAGCTGCTTGTAGTAGGGCGCGTCAAGCGCTTGACCGTATTTTTTGAATGCTTCATCATAAATAGAATAAATTTTCATATCTGCACCTCCGTGAGATCAAATAAATCCGGCATCATCCCTCAGATTGGTGCCGTTTTCTCTTTTGTATAGCTTGGAAAGGTAGTTTTCATCGCAAAAGCCCAGCCGTTCGGCAATCGCCTTCATCGTGAGCCCCTCGCGGTAGAGCTTTCTTGCCTCGGCAAAGCGCAGGCTGTTGCGGTAGGCGACGGGGGATACGCCCGTCGCCTGCTGAAACTTTCTTCTGAAATAGCTCTCACTTATATTACAAATGGCGGCGTATTTGGCAATCGGCTCGTTTTTCCTGTAATGCTTTGAGATATACTCAATGGCGGGGGCAACCAGATCCGCAATGCCATGAGATGCGGTATATTTTTCAATAAACCGTGCAAGGATGCTGAGCAGCAGCTCCTTTTGCTTCAACACCAGGGCAGGCTCTCTTGTAAACACCTCGTCAAGCTCAAATAGCTCTCTTTCGAGCCTGCTTCCCGCGTGACTGTGATGAACGTATATGCCCTTTGGAATGCTGCGCTCCAGCTCGCCCGCAAGCCAGAACTTGACGCTGATGCCCTCACACATCTCACCCTCGGGGGCAATGCTCCTTGTGATATATTTTGTTCCATCCGGGATGAATATCACGCTATGCACGTCAAGGTGCTGCTTTTCGCCGTTGACGATGTATTCCCGCTCACCATTCAGCATCACGTGCAGAATATGTCCCTCGCGGCCGCAATCGGAATAATCAATGCAGGAATTGGGCGGGAAGATGGTGGCCATTCCCATAATTTTATATGGATCAACGTTGCTTCTGAGTATGAAATCAAGATCTTGCTTCATGTATCCTCCCAAACATTATTTAATACCGATGCCATTATAACAATCAAGGAAAACAAAGTCAATAGCGCCAAATCAACAAGATCGAATGATACAGAAACATAGCCGAATCACACCTTGCTTTTCGTTTTGGGTTTGCTATAATGAACGTAAAGGCGTGCTTATCGTGGCGTCTAAAAACGACAAAAGCGGAGATAAGGAGCAGTTATGGAAAAGATCAGAGTAACGGTTTGGAACGAATATTTTCACGAAAAGGAGGATCCGAAGATCGCGGCCGTTTATCCGAATGGCATCCACGGTGCGATCGCTGAGCGACTTTCGGCATACGGCGATTTTGAGATCAAAACGAGGACACTTGAGGACGAGGAATGCGGACTTGACGAGAAAACGTTGGAGGAGACGGACGTTCTCATCTTCTGGGCACACTTGAAGCACGCGGCGATACCGGACGAGATCGCGGAGAGAGTTCAGAAAAGAGTGCTTGAAGGGATGGGTTTTATCGTCCTCCACTCGGCACACTTGTGTAAACCGTTTGTCAAGCTTATGGGAACGGTTTGTCGCTCGCGTTGGAGAGAAAACGACGAGAAGGAGCGCTTGTGGGTCGTGGAGCCCTCTCATCCTATCACGAGAGGTCTTCCCTCATATATTGAATTTGACGAGGAGGAGACCTACGGAGAAAGATTTGACATTCCCACCCCCGATGAGCTTGTGTTTATCAGTTGGTTTGCGGGTGGCGAGGTCTTTCGGTCGGGGTGCTGCTGGAAGCGCGGCATGGGCAAGGTGTTTTACTTCCGCCCTGGACACGAGGCATATCCTACCTATTACCGTGATGACGTTCGTTTGATCCTGGCAAATGCTGTAAAATGGGCGGCTCCCTCAGGTGGTCCCGGACCTGAATTCGGTCGTCATCCCGAGCCGATCGAAAGAATAAGAATCAATGACCGTAGTGATGAATTCCATCCCACGCTTTGAGGAAACGGATATGAAAAAAGTTAGAATTGGAATCATAGGCTGTGGTGGAATCGCGCGCGGCAGACACATTCCCGAGCTGCTCAAGTGCAACGATGCTATCATCACGACCATCTGTGATATAGAAGATGGTTGTCTTGCGCAGGCGAGGGAAAAGATAGGTGGAGAGAGGGTAAAGTGTTACAAGGACTATAAACAGCTGATCTCTGACGAGTGCGTGGATGCGGTGGAGATCTGTACGCCCAACTATCTCCACGCCGAGATGGCGATTGCCTGCTTTGAAGCGGGAAAGCCCGTAAATCTGGAAAAGCCTATTGCTATGAGCTACGATGAAGCAAAGAAGATCATTGAGACCGAGAAAAAAAGCGCCACCTTTGGTATGACCTGCTTTACATACCGTTTTATGCCCTCTGTAAGATATGCAGTGCATTTGATGGAGCAGGGCGTTATAGGCGACGTGATTGGCGTGAACGCCACGTACGCAAAGAGCAGTGCACTTTGGGAAGGCAGACGACTTGAGTGGAGATTTATAAAGGAGCTTGCAGCAGCGGGTGTTTCGGCAGATCTTGGCGTCCACATGGTTGACCTTGCTCAACTGCTTGCAGGCGAGATCACGGAGCTTGCGGCAATGACCGATATCGTGGTAAAGGAGCGCACCACGCTGGATGGCAGCGCCGTTGCCCCTGTGGAAACCGATGATAATTGCTTTTTTCTTGCGCGATTTGCGGGTGGTGCCTCGGGCACCTTCCACATCACGCGGGCGGCCATTGGTCACGCCAATACTATCAAATTTGATGTGTACGGCACTAAGGGCAGCATTAGCTTTGTGTTGGATAAGCCCGTGCCGGATACGTTGATCCTCACCGTGGGAGAGGGCGACCCCAAGAATTTCGCCCCCGCAGAAATCAAGGTGCCGAAGGAGTTTTATCTCTCGCAGGAGCAGGGCTTTGTAGATGCCGTAAACGGCAAATATGACAGTATTTATCCCACGCTTGAGAGCGGACTTCAGGGGCAGCGGATCATTGATGCAATTATCGAATCTTCTAGAAGCAAAAAGTGGGTAAGCATTTGATATAGCTGTTAATTTCTCGAAGATGGACTGCATATTTTCCCGTATCAAAAGGTGGTGTCTCAAATTTGTAATTTGAGACACCACCTTTTTTATTATGTTGCAAAAGCCATGCGGACTATCGTATGGGGTGCTTTTTCGACAAGATCCGCCCCCTTGCATATACTGACAGTGAGCGTAACATGTTATGCTCAAGTTCCCGAGGCCGCCCTGCGGCTTCGGGTATAAAGGAGAGTTACTGTGATCAGCAATTATAACAACGACC
>CAZOWH010000026.1:0-16586 GCA_964583425.1 uncultured Lachnospiraceae bacterium | reverse complement strand
AAAGGCGACCCTTCCGGAAGGCTCTTATACCACCTATCTTTTCCAGAAGGGTCTTGATAAGATCCTCAAAAAGGTGGGCGAGGAGTGCACCGAGGTCATCATTGCCGCCAAGGCAGAGGACCGTGCCGAGACCATTTATGAGATCTCCGATCTTGTGTATCACGTGATGGTACTGATGATCGAGCAGGGTATCTCTCTTGAGGATATTCACCGCGAGCTTGCTTCCCGCCACGTGATCGATCACAAGGTAAAGCAGGAAAAAATGACAAAATGATTACAAAAGATCCCGTTGCCGATCGGCAACGGGATCTTTTGTTTATTCATATAATAAGCTACGCCTTTGATTTCCGCGCGGTTGCTTTTTCTATCACGCGCCACAGCTGCGGCACGGTTCGATAGAGACAAAGACACAAAATGATCGAAGCAAGCGCATCAACGCCCCAGCTGATGATCTGACCGATATATACGCCATCCAGCTGTAGAATCGGCACGAGCAGCAGCGTGGCAACAAGACGCGTGACACTGCCGAGTATCGTAACAGCCAGCACAGAGCCCATACGGGCAAGACTACGCATATAGGCGTGCAAAATGTGCCCCACCAGCTGCACGTAAACAAAGGGGAGAAAATAGGTGGCATAGCGCGTGGCATACAGATATGCCTCACCCGTGTAGCCGCTTGGAAAAAAGATCGAAACGATGCCGCCGGCAAAAATCGAAACGCCGACCACGGGAAGCAGCAGCAAAGTGCCGTTCAGTACAAAGCCGCACTTTAACCCGCGCCGTATTTTGTGCGGATTTTCCTCCCCCACGCATTGTCCGATATAACACGCAAAGGCGGAGGTTGCTGCCCAAAGGCTGGTGGTAGCAAAGCTGTACAAGCGATTGGAAACATTATAGCCCGTTGTGGCGGCTGCACCGAGAGAATTGATCGAGGGCGCGATAAAAAACGAAATACCGTGGAAGGCCAGCATCTGCAATGCAGCGGGCACTGTATATCGGGCAGAGTGCGCGAGACAGCAAAGATTCGGTCGATAACGCACGTGCTCACTTTCCATTTCCCGAAAGGCACGGCGCAGCATGACCAAATAAATGACACTTGAAACGGCAGCCGAGATCACCGTGGCCAAAGCAAGCCCCGCAACACCCATATCAAACACCAATATCATCAAGAGATTGCCGCCGATATTTAAGAGGAAGGACAGCAAGGAAACGTAAAGCGAAAACGAGGTGATGCCAAGCGCGTGCAGCACGTGCACGAAAAAGTCATTGAGATAAAAAATAAGATAGCCCGCAGTATAGATCACAAAATAGCGCTCCGCCTCGTCATATATCACGCTATCCACGTTCAGATACGCCATAATAGGGTCGTGTAGCGTGATGGCGAACACGCTGACCAACAGGGCGATCACACCGACCACACCGGCCGTATTCACAATATCGCGCTTGACATCGGCGTAGCGCTTTCCGCCAAACAAATGTGCGGTATACACGGAAAAGCCTGCCGCAAAGCCGCTCATCAGCTTACTGAAAAGCGTTTCAAACGAACCTGTGGCACTGATGGCACCGAGCGCGTATTCATCAATAAATTTACCCGCAATAATGCCGTCAACCGTGCTATAGGCCTGGGAAAGCAAGGAAGATAGGATCAGAGGAACGGCGTATAGCAAAAGATTTTTATAAACGTTGCCCTCGGTAAGATTTTTCGTAACCTTCATGCTCAAATACCTCCTTGACGGGCGGTGGGGAGTGTGCTATAATCAGTATAGCACTTTCTCAATCCTTGTCAATTACGTTTAAAAAAATGACAGTTTCTCAACTTTTCTCAAAAATTGGAGGCTCATATGTCACAAAAATTGCGCCAAGAACAGATCCTGCACATTTTGGAAACACGCGGCTACGTAACCGTGCAATATCTGATCAAGACCTTACAGTATAGCTCAGCCACGATCAACCGTGACCTCAATACCATGCAAAACGCGGGGCTCGTCAAGCGCAGCTACGGAGGTGTGGAGGCTGCCAAAAGAAGCCACCTCCCTCCCTTTCCGCAAAGACAGTTCTATAAGAAACAGGAAAAGCGCCGCATCGCCGAGGCGGCTGCCGCGCAGATTGAGGAGGGTGACACGGTCTTTTTAAACAGTGGTACGACTGTACAGTACATGGCACCGTTTCTCATGCACAAAAAAGAGGTAACGGTGATCACCAACAATATGCGCCTTGCCATTGAACTGGCCGACTCCTCGCTTGAGGTGATCTGCCTTGGCGGCAGGATAACGGAAAAGCCGTATGTGCTCGGCGGAGATATCACGGTGGAGCAAGCGCTACACTATCGACCGGATAAAATGTTCTTCTCAACCGGTGCCATCACACGTGACGGTCTTGTGGGCAGTAACAGTCTGCTTTATCGCATGATGCTAAAAAACAGCGCCGTGGCATGGCTGCTCACCGACAGCACGAAGCTCTGCGACCGCTTAAGTGACGTTTTGTGCGATTTTTCGGCAGTCACGGGCGTGATCTCGGATTTTTCCTTCCCTGAGGATATCAAAGAGCGTTATACCAACGTGCAATTTTTGGAGCTCAAAGCCTCCCCCTCAAAGCCCAACGAAGATTGACAACCGCCATATGCTGCCAAGTAAGACAAAAGCCCCCCGAATGCAATGCATTCGGGGGGCTTTTCTCATGTATTTACAGCGCACAGCGCATATTCGCACAAAAACTCTATAAATATATATGAGAACTCTTGCGAGATCGATCGCCGCTTATTTTGCGTAAT
The DNA here is from genome assembly GCA_964583425.1 of uncultured Lachnospiraceae bacterium. GTDB lineage: Bacteria > Bacillota > Clostridia > Oscillospirales > CAG-272 > Firm-07. The sequence goes on along the minus strand of CAZOWH010000026.1, from coordinate 13,816 downwards.
CCACGGCGCGGCTTTCGCGGATCAGGTTTACCTTGATCTGGCCGGGGTACTTGACCTCGTCCTGGATCTTCTTCGCCATTTCACGGGCGATAAACTTCATGCCCTCGTCGGTCACATCCTCGGGCTTCACCATCACGCGCAGCTCTCTGCCCGCCTGAATAGCAAATGCCTTCTCAACGCCCTCAAAGCCCTTGGCGATCTCCTCCAGCTTTTCAAGACGCTTGATGTAATTTTCAAGATCCTCACGGCGTGCACCCGGGCGAGATGCCGAAATTGCATCGGCTGCCTGGACGAGAATTGCGATCACCGTTTGCGGCTCTACATCATTGTGGTGCGCTTCGATGGCGTGTACCACCTCGCGGCTTTCCTTATACTTGCGTGCAACATTCACACCAAGCTCTACGTGTGTACCCTCCACATCGTGGGGGAATGCCTTGCCGATGTCGTGCAAGAGACCTGCGCGCTTTGCGGCTGCCGCATCTACGCCAAGCTCCTCTGCCATGATACCTGCAAGGAATGCAACCTCGATTGAGTGCTTAAGTACATTTTGACCGTAGCTGGTACGGTAACGCAGACGACCAAGCAGCTTTACAAGCTCGGGGTGCAGGTTGGGAATGCCCACCTCATAGGTGGCGCGCTCGCCTGCTTGCTTGACCACGGCATCCACCTCGCGGCGGCATTTCTCCACAGTCTCCTCGATGCGTGCGGGATGGATTCGCCCATCTGCGATCAGCTTTTCGAGCGTGAGCCTTGCCACCTCGCGGCGAACAGGGTCAAAGCCCGACAGGGTGATTGCCTCGGGAGTATCATCGATAATGAGCTCCACGCCCGTCAGGGTCTCCAGCTTTTGAATGTTACGACCCTCGCGACCGATGATACGGCCCTTCATTTCGTCATTCGGGATCTGCACGACCGAAATGGTTGCCTCGGCAACATGGTCGGTGGCACAGCGCTGAATGGCAAGTGAAAGGATGTTGCGTGCCTTGGTCTCAGCCTCGTCCTTAAATTGGGCATCCAGCTCGTCAAGGCGTTGAGCAAGCTCATGCTTTGCCTCGCCTTCCACACGCTCGATCAGCTCTTCCTTCGCCTCCTCGGCGGTCAGACCCGCGAGCGTTTCCAGAATGCGCTTATGCTCGGCAAGCGTTGCCTCGATCTCGGCGCGCACGCTATCGTTTTCCTGGAGCTTTTGATCCAGCTTTTCGCTTTTGCGCTCAAGCGCCTCGGACTTTTGGTCAAGGTTTTCTTCCTTTTGTGTCAGTCTGCGCTCCATGCGAGTGATCTCAGCACGGCGCTCTTTCATTTCAGCTTCGCTTTCGTTGCGGCGCTGCAGGATCTCTTCCTTGGCTTCAAGCAGCTTTTCCTTTTTGAGGGACTCTGCCTGCTGTGCGCAATCCGTAAGAATCCGCTTGGCTTCCTGCTCGGCTGAGCCGATCTTTTTTTCTGCCATCAAGCGGCGCAAAATAAAGCCAACCGCAAAGCCAAGAGCGAGCGCGACCGCAATCAGTGCGATTGCAAGTCCTTTGTTCATACATTACTACCTCCTTTTTTAGTTTTTCATATCTGATATACAACAGTAATTCATAGCACTAATGTATATGCCATTTTATTATACACTTATAATTTGTAAAAGTCAAGAAGAAGGCTCCTTTTTTCTTGATGATTTTTGTGAAAAAAAGCGATTGACAAGGGAGCCCATATCCGATATAATGATATCAAGATCGGATAAGTTTCATTCCGAAATAAAACGAAGGAGTGTTTTAGCTATGAAAAACGTTAGCATTCGCCTTTCCACCATTGCCGACGTGCGTGATTTTGTAAACATTGTTGCCAAAAGCGAGATCGATGTCGATCTGCAGTCGGGCAGATACGTGGTTGACGGCAAATCCATTATGGGTATTTTCAGCCTTGATCTGCTGGCTCCCATTACTCTTACGGCTCATTCTGACGACACCGACGAGCTTTTCGCCGACCTTGACCGCTTCATCATCAAATAAGTAACAACCGCCAAAAGCAGCGCGCGCGTATTCTACGCACGCGCTCTTTTTGTTTCCATATCTTTTATCAGTAAAATCACCAAAAATAAACCGATTTTATAGCCAATTTTGTTGCAAATGGCAGATTGACAAAATCCAATCGCTGCTATACAATGTGGGTAACGTGGTCTGCCGGAAGGAGGATTTTAGCTATGGAAACACGTTGGCTTTATCACACAAGTGAGACCTTCCCCAAATTGGTGGAGGAATCAAGGGGCGTTTGCGTGATCCCGATGGGATGCGTGGAAAAGCACGGCCTGCACCTGCCCCTCGGCACCGATTGCTTTGAGGCAGAGGCTACCGCATACGAGGCCTCGAAGCTGGAAGCGGTATGCGTCTTCCCTACCTTTGTATTTGGAGATTATTCCCTCGCCGCCCCCGTTGCGCCCGTGGGCTCCGTTCCCCCCGGCACCATTACCCTGCCTGTGGAAACCGAAATACTGCTCCTTGAGCAGCTTTGCGAACAAATCTCCCGCAACGGCATGAAAAAGATCATCATTGTCAATGCTCACGGCGGCAACAACGCGTGGCTCTCCACCTTCCTTAGAAAGATGTATAACAAAAAGCACGACTTTGTTTGTGCGGTATACGGCTGCAAATCGAGCCAATCCACCACGCGCCTGTGCGAATATCTGCAGGAGCACGGGCGTGGCTCTGTTCCCTACCTCACCCCTGATGACGAGGACTACCTGCTCGAATTTCACGCTACTCCGAAGGTAACGGGGCACGCCTGCATCGGCGAAAGTGCCGTAACCTTAGGCGTCCACCCCGAAACGGTGCACCTTGACCGCCTTGGCATTGAAAGCGGTCTTTCAACTCACGTGGCGGATTACTTGAAGGACGTCGGTATTCAGATCGCAGACTACGGCTGGACACAGAACTACCCCAACAATTATACTGGCCACGACCCCGTTGGGTTAACAGAAAACGTCGGCAAGGCCGCACTTTGGATCCAGGCACAATATCTTGCCCGTGCCATCAAGGTCATAAAGGACGATGAAAACCTGCTGAAATGGCACGCCGAGATGAACAAAGGATGGTAAACCGTGAAATTTCCCACACTCGACGCTTTGATGGAAGAGGCAGGCTGTACCGCATATCCTTCCAGATGGTATGATATTTTCGAAACCGTGATGGCGGATTTTGACAAAAATGGCTGCTACATGACCGATCCCGCTTATTATGATATGCTTCACGAAAAATACGGTGTGCTGAACCGTCACCTTGACGTATTCAAGGAGGCTGCGGTGGCGGTTGGCAAGAAAGAGCCCTTGGCGCGCCTTCTGGCGATGCTGGTAGCAGCGCTGAAGGATCGCACGCATATCAATGCGGATCTGAAGGAATTTAAAGCCCCCCAATCCCCCGAGGGCACGCACGATCTTGCCATTGATATGCTAACGGGTCTCGCGCTCTTTGCCATGGTTCCCTACACCGCCGAGAAAATTGCCCCCCGTAAGCTCCCCGCCTATATTTCCGATTACATTTTACAAAACTGCGAAATGTGCGTCGATTATTACAAGGCGCGCTACGGCGTGCCGGGCTGCAATCTGATCGGGTGGTATCAGCTGCCCATTGAGGGGCATTTATTCCGCGTGGGTCGCCTTGAAATACAGCTTTGCGCCACCTTCCGCGGCGGCACGGTTTTGGAAAACCGTGCGGGCGAGCGCGTAACGCTTTGCCACGAAAGGCTGCTGCACAAAAAAGGCTTCCCTCTCGGCAGCCACGGCTACGAGGACGAGGAGGGTGCCTTTACCGCCACGCTCACCGAAACCGACACGGCATATATCGGCTATCCGTATCTACCGAACGGACACGTGGCGACCACACCCGTGACCCTACAAAAAGCAGAGTGGAAGCAAATTCTTACCGAGGGTGACCCCGTTATTTCCCTGCACATCCCCGCAGGCGGAGGACTTTCCCCCGAGGTGGTAGACGAAACGCTAAAGGAAACACGTGAGGTGCTTACCACCTACTTCCCCGATATTCCCTACAAGGCGTTTGTTTGCAGCAGCTGGCTGATGGACCCGCAGCTGGCGGAGCTCTTGGGTGAGGAGTCTAACATTGCGAAATTCTGTCGCCGCTTTACCCCCATGGCACAGAAAAGCCAGGGGGGCAGTGTGATAAACTTTGTGTTTTTCGATCCAGAGCGCCGCATTCCGACAGAGAACCTGCCTGAGAACACCCGCCTGCAGCGCGCGCTGAAGCAGCACTACCTTAGCGGCAAGGTCGTTTATGAAATGTACGGCTATTTCTTTTAAAAAACCACCGACCTAAGTCAAGAAAGGATATCATCATGTGCAACATTGCAGGCTATACGGGCAAAAAAAAAGCCGCCCCTATCCTCATTGAGATGCTCCGTCGGCAGCAGTATATCGACGGCGGCAGATGCACGGGCATTGCCACCATCCACAAGGGCAAGCTCTACACCGCCAAGGCGGAGGGTGACGTGGATGCGCTTTTACAGCAGACCAACGCAATGGAGCTACCCGGTACGACGGGCATTATTCATTGCAGACCCAGCTACAATATGCTCTCCCATTGCCACCCCTTTACCGACAACGAAGATACGCTGGCCATCGTTGCCAACGGCACGTGGCGCGACGTGAATTGCCCCGCGTTCGTTGCAGATAGCAACGCCATCATGGAGAACTATATCGCGCGTGGCATGACCGTGAAATCGCAGTATAAAAGCAACACGGGTACCGCGATGAAGAACGGATACGGCTATCACGGCAGTGAGCTTTTTGCACTGATGATCGGCGACCTGTTAAAAAAATGGGGCGCAGTCAACCGCGAAACGATGCTTGATGCTATGCAAAAAGTGCTCTCCGCCCGCCCCGCCGACGTGGTGGTGGTCTGCATACACCAGAACCTGCCCGATACCGTTACCATAGGTACGGTCACAAGGCCCATGGCCATCGGGCTTGCCGATGGCGAGGCTTATATTGCCACTACGCCCCTCGCCTTCCCCGAGGACGTGACCTTCCGTCATATTCAATACGCACCAACGACCTCTATTTCACAGGTCACCCCCAATGGCTGGCAGCTGACCGATAAGACGATCGAGGGCACGCAAGTAGAGAGCATTGACTATCGCATCGCCGCCTTAGTCTACGAGCGCATGGAGAAAATGCTGAAGCAGGGTCCAACCTCCCTTTATGATTTTGATGCCTGGCGAGACTGGCGTGATCTCTGGCAAGAGCCGCTCGTAGATTGCAAATACGCCAATCAAAACGGGTGCCTCAAGCCCTATGCCCTTGCCATCTACGAGGCACTTTGGAGCTTTCACAAGCAAGGAAGGCTCCGCAGCAGAATGCCGCTCCCCGAGGAAAAGCATCAGTTTCTCAAATTTTGGCTGGAGGACTGACACAAAACAGGACACATAGCCAACTCACCACGAAACGCCAGCGCCACGCCCCCATTATTCTGCTCCTCGGCACACAAAAACCTCCTACGGTAGTTCTTGGCGCTACCGTAGGAGGCTTTTTTCATTCAATATTCAAGCTGTAAAGGATCATACGGGAAGGGAATCCTCGCTAAGGTCGGCAAAGCCATCCTCGCATGCGGATGCTTCCCCGCCTGCGGCAGCGGACGCCTCCTCGGCAGGGAGCGTGGGCTTCAGGTGGGAAAGATCCATCTTCGGCTTGCGCGAAAGGCGCACCTCGCTGGTCTCCAGCGTATCAAAAAGCACCTTAATGGGGTGAATTTCGATCTCACTGCCCTCCTCGATCATCGCCTTAGCGACCTCCAGCCTGTGATCTCCCTCCTCGCCGCAATCATAGGTAAAGAGCAGATCGGCGTTGCGGGTGGAAAGCGTGTAACGACCGCCCTCGTTGACGATCATTTGCGCGATATACAGCATCTCATTGAAATGGTGGCGCTGGTAACCAAGGCTGACCGTTACGGTGTGACCGGTGAGCAGCGGGGGCTTGCGGGTCTTTTTCGGCTGCAGCGTTTCAAGGTATTTGACGAACAGCGCCGCGTTTTCCGACCCTGCCTCCATCATATTGGAGGTATCGGGTGCGGTCTCCTCCGCCTCCCCTTCACCCTTTTTGCGCTTTTTGCCGCCACGGTGGCGCTTTTTCTTGGCACCCGCCTCACCCTCGGGCTTTTTCCATGCATATTCCATAGTAAACTCCTTGGTAAAGCCGCTGCAATCGGGATACATTTCAAGCAGCTCGGGGAGGTTTTTGCCGTGATAGGCGGCAATTGCCTTTAGGATCAGCATGGTATTATAGGCATCCTCGTCACTGCGGTGCAGATTTTCAGGCTCGATCCCGCACCAAGAAAGCAGAGAATCTTCAAGATTTTTTGCCGTGTTGTTTTCGGGCTGGCGTGCATAGATCTGCTGCACGTCATAAAAGCGATAGGTAAAAGGGGTAAACCCGTAACGCTTGCAATCGTCCTGCAAAAAATGGACATCGTTGGTCACCGCATAGCCGATGACAATGGTTTCGGGATCTTCAAACATCGCCTTGAAGAACTCGTAAAAATCGGGAAACGGCGGCTTCTCGGCAAAAATACTGCGCGGATACGCCATCATTTTTTTGGCAACGTACCAGTCAAAGCGGTCTCGGGGGTTGATGAGCACATCCTCCTTATCGTGCAGAAGGTTAAAATTCTCATCTGTGATCCCGTAACCGAGACTGAATATCTTGGCACAGTTGTTATAGCAATTGGCACATTCGATATCAAAAAACAAATACTTCATTTATTACTCGCAATCATTTTAAAAAATCCATAATATCAAGCTGCAGCATCGGCAACAGACGCGTGAGTAGCACGCGATAACGCATATAGGAATGGTATCTGAGGCCCTTTTCAAAAAGCTCGTCTCCGACATGAATATCCTGCGGCTCAGTTACAGCACCCGCCGTTTTCATCAAATGCATCATCTCCTCGTCAGAGGGCAGCGTTTCCTTGATCACGGCGCGGATCTCCTGCCATTTTTCCTTCAAAACAGCAAGATCGATCTTATCGGTAATAGTGGGGGTGTTCAGCTTTTTCACATCTGCCTGCTGCGTGGGGTCAAATGCTGCCATGACCTCATTCCAATCGGTAGGATCGGGAATGGGATCGATTTCTGTCACCCGGTCGGCAATATTGTGGTACACACGGTTGATGATAACCGTTGCCACGCCCACCTTTTTGCCGTGGAATTCGGGCCAGATGCCGCGCGCCAGCTTATAGCACTCCCAGTAGTGAGAGACCACATGCTCCGCACCCGACGCGGGGCGAGAGGATTTTGCCAGCTTCATGCCAACACCCGAGAGGATCAATCCCTCCATCACGCTGCCTGCTGCCTCCTCATCGTCGCCCTGCACCTTGTCGGCAAGCGCCACGATCTTACGCACGCCCTGCATGGTGATCTCGGCAATGGCGGGGCAATAATACTCACCCGTAAGGATGTTCGAAATGCGCCAATCGGCAATACCGATATATTTTGCCATCATATCGCCAAAGCCTGCCGCCTTCAGCTCGGCAGGTGCCTTTGCCAGCACCTCGGTATCGGCAAGGATAATTGAGGGCTGCTCAACAAACCAAGAGTTTTTGAAGTTGTTTTCCACAATCGGCGCGGTATCCGAGGCAAAGCCATCCATCGAGGGAGCGGTCGCAAAAATGCAGAACTGCTTGCCCTTTTCAAAGGATGCCACGCGGCAGATATCGTTGATAGAACCCGTGCCAAGCGCGATCACGCCCTCCACGTCACCAAGCAGTGCCTCTACCTCGCGCACCTGCTCGATCTTGGCGTACATCATGTTATCATACACCAGCTTTTTGAGCACAAAGCCCTCCGCCGTGAGGCTTTCGGGCACGGCAGGGGCGGCAGCCAGCGCATTGCGGTCGGTTACCAGCAACACGGTTTTCGGAAAGCCCGCCTCAGCAAGGATACTACCGCAACGCGCCGCAACGCCGTGCGCGATCTCCACCTGCTTCAATGCCATTTTGTGCTCCTTGCCGCAGGGGCAATTTTCAAGAGACTTCAATAACTGCTTCAGATCCAGCATAGCATACCTCTCCTTGATTAAAATCAACACTGTATTTAATTATATAATAAGGGGCTCCTTTTGTCAAGGCAAAAAGCACAACTCGCTTAGCAATCCTCTCGGTAAAAATATGCAGCCGCCACTTGCATTTTTGCCGCGCACTTGCTATAATGAATATAATAATCAAATCTGTGAGGACAACGCCATGAAATTTAATTTACAAAAAGATGCAAAAGAAAATCTGATGCTTGTGGCACACCGCGGCTTTTGGGGCGGCAACATTCCCTGCAACACCATTCCCGCGTTTGACACGGCTCTGCGCCAGGGTGCTGATATGATCGAGATCGACCTTGACCGCACCAAGGACGGCAAGCTGGTGATCTTTCACCCCGGCATGGAGCGTGCACTGCTCGGCTTTTCCGAAACCATTGGCAATCTGCCGTGGGAGTTTGTAAAGCAGCTGCGCTACATCAACATTGATGATGTACCCACCCAATACGGTCTGCCCACCTTTGATGAGGTGCTGGAGCGCTACAAGGGCAAATGCTACATCAATGTGGATAAATTCTGGACCTATCCGCGCGAGATCTCTGAGGCAATCCGCGCGCACGGCATGGCTGACCAAATGGTGGTAAAGGCAAAGCCGACGAAGGAAATGCTGAATATCGTAGAGGAGTTTTGCGCGGATATGCCCTATATGGCGATCATCCGCGCGGAGGAGGAGCTCTCGCAGGTGGATGGCAGAAAGCTGAACTTTGTGGGCAGTGAGGTGCTGTTCCGCGAGGATACCGCGCGCATCGCCTCCCGCGAGTTTATCGAGGAGCGCCACAAAAAGGGCGAAATCGTGTGGTGTAACTCGATTGTATATGATTATCGCAAGGTGATCGCGGGCGGGCGCAACGACGACCGTGCCATGGCAGGCGACCCCGAGGGCAGCTGGGGCTGGATCGCGGACCGCGGCTTTGACCTGATGCAGACCGATATGGTGCTGGAGGCAGCGCTCTTCCTGGAAAAAACGGGCAGACGCAAGCGCAAATAACATGCTAAAAAAGGTACGTATTGCCATTAAAACCACGCAGCAGGAGATCGGCGGCACACTGTTTGAAGGGCAGCCCGCGGCGGGAAAGCTGCAGGAGATCGATCACACGCCGCAAACGCTTGAGCTGATGATGGAGGGGAGCTATTATGATGACGGCACGCGCATCTCGATCTCTTACCGTGAGGGCGAAATTACGGGCATGAAAAACGCGCGCACCACCATCTCGTTTCAAAAAAGCGACCCCGCGCTTGTTACCATGACGCGCGACGGCGAGGTGCGCACCGCCCTTTGCTTTGAGGAGGGTCACCGTCATCTATCGGTCTATCAGACCCCGTATATGCCCTTTGAGGTGGCGGTGAAAACCAAACGCGTGAAAAACCGTATTGTGGAGGATGGCACACTTCGCCTTGACTACACCGTGGAGCTGAAGGGCGCAAACGCCGAGCATACCGATTTTTCGCTCACCCTGTTGCCCGATCTCAAAAAGCCGCTCTCATCCAATTAACCAAAAAAACGGTAGGTTTGTCAACCTGCCGTTTTTTGCTTTTCAATGGATGTTAATATGAATTTAAAATTTTCGCCTGTAGCTCTTGCGGCGTATCCACAATGACGGTGGCACCGTTTTCGCGAAGGAAATCGGCGGTACGGAAGCCCCACGACACCAGCATGGCATCCACCCCCGCATTTGCGGCGGTTCTGATATCCACATCCGAATCGCCGATATAAACGATGTCGTCGGCGGTCACACCGCACGCCGACATGATTGAAAAAACCGCATCGGGCGCGGGCTTTTTGGGGATACCGTCCTTTTCGCGCTCCCCTGCCACCACATCAAAGAGCCCCCCAAAATATCTTTTGCAAAGCGCTTGCGTGGCATAATCCGCCTTGTTGGAAAGCACCGCCGTTTTTACCCCCGCGGCACGCAGTGCTGCCAGCATGGTGGAAATCCCCGCATACGGTGCGGTTTTATCGGCACAGTGCAACGCATAATATGCCTTAAATTCAGTCAAAATGCGATCCGCCTCGGCGGCATCCGTGCCCTTCGGCAATGCGCGGTCGATCAGCTTTTTCATGCCGTTTCCGACAAAAGCGCGGATTGCTTCACGGCTGTGTGTCGGATACCCGTTTTCAGCTAACACTGCATTCACAGAATCCGCAAGATCATCAAGGGTATCCAGCACCGTGCCATCGAGATCAAATATTGCCAATTTATAGTGTAAATTCATACCGTTATCCCCTCTTTTGAAGCTTTCCCGCCTCGATCATTGCAATAACCTCGGCAATCAGCCCCTCGCTGCAATCGCACAGCGTGTAGTCTGCAATCGCTTTCACGCTTTCCATCGCGTTTGCGGGGCAAACGGCAATATCCGCTGCCTGCAGCAGCTCGATATCGTTTTCAAAATCGCCGCAGGCGATCACGGTGCGACCGCGGTAGGGGGCAAGTGCCAACAGCTTACGCAGCCCCTCGCCTTTGTTACAAAAATCGGGCTGGATCTCAAGAAAATGCTTACCCGAAAGGCAGCAAACAAGCCCCTTGCCCGACAAATGCTCCGCAAAAAGTGCGCGCACACGCGCAAGCGCCTCTGGCTCATCCCGCAGCACCAGCTTATACCAATCGTCAAGCCGCCACGCCGCCATCGGCGCGATCTCAATGCGCGCCTCGCTGTAAAGCGCAATATCCTCTATCACTCTGCCGCGCGGCGTATCGAGGCGAATGCCCCTCGGCGTTGAAACGCGCAAGGGTACCTCGGCGCAGTATTTGGAGATAAATTCTACCATCTCTGCCGCCGTTTCGGCGGGAATAAAGCTCTCGGCAAAGGTATGCCCCGTGTTAAAATCGTACAGATAAGCGCCGTTGCACAAGATAGCGGGTGCATTGATAAGCGCTTCGGGCTGCGGTAGGGCGCGCGGCACCGTTTCAAAAATGCGCCCCGTGGCAAGGGTAAATACACCGCCGCCCGCCACAAAACGGCGCGCCGCCTCTATGTTTTTCGGTACGACCTTACCCTGATGCACAAAGGTGCCGTCAAGATCGGTCACGATCAAATACTTTGAAAGATCCATCAAATACTTTCCTTTTCGAGTATGTCAAGCAAGCGTTCAAAATCAGCGGGCAGGGGCGCCTGAAAGGTCATGCGCTCACCCGTTTTCGGGTGTGTGAGTGACAGCTCACCCGCAAACAGGCACTGCCCCTTGATGAGCGCGCGGTGCTTTGCCTCGAATCTCGACCCGTTGCCGCCGTAAACGGGGTCGCCAAGCAATGGGTGACCGAGTGACGCCATATGCACGCGGATCTGGTGCGTGCGCCCCGTTTCGAGCTGACAGCGAATATAGGTCATAGAGCCAAAGCGTTTTAATACCGTATAGTGGGTAATTGCCTCTCTGCCCTCACCCGCGCGCCTTGTGATCGCCATGCGCTTGCGGTCAACGGGGTGACGCCCGATCGGGGCGTTTACCGTGCCGCCCTCCGCCTTGAAATTGCCAAGCGCGATGGCGTAATAAATGCGGCTGACCTCATGCACCTTCAGCTGCGCGGAAAGTGCCACGTGTGCGGCATCGTTCTTGGCAACCACCAAGAGCCCTGCGGTATCCTTATCGATACGGTGCACAATACCGGGGCGCTCTACCCCGCCAATGCCCGAAAGCGAGCCCCTGCAATGATACAGCAGGGCATTCACAAGCGTGCCCGTTTCGTTTCCTGCGGCAGGGTGCACCACCATGCCGCTCGGCTTATTGACCACCACGATATCATTGTCTTCATAAATAATATCCAGTGGAATATCCTCGGGCGCCGCCTCGGCCGGGGTCAGCTCTGGCAATGTGAGGGTGATCTCCTCACCGCCCCTGATGCGGTATTTTTTGCTGACCTCACCAAAGGAAAGCGTAACACGTCCCTCGCCAATGAGACGCTCCGCCGCGGAGCGCGAGATATCAAAGGCAACGGCAAGAAAGCCATCGAGACGCTTATCCTTGTCCGCCTCGGTTGCAACCGTTTTTAAAATTTCAGCCATCCTGCTCTCCGCTCTCCGGTGCCTCACCTGCGGGCGGCACCGCCGCCTTACCCTTTTTGAGATCTTCGATCAGCTCAATGAGCATATCAAGCACAAAGAGCGCGGCACCAACGCATACAGCGGCATCCGCGACATTAAAGACCCAAACCCAAAAGTCAAAGGCGCAAAAATCAATAAAATCCACCACAAAGCCAAGACGCACGCGGTCGATCATATTGCCAATGCCGCCGCCAATAATGAGGGCAAGGCTCACGCGCGAGAGTCCCCGCTTGACATAGCGGAACAGGTAATAGCCAATAAGGCCAATGCCCACCACCGAGCAAATGAGAAAGACCCAGCGGTGGTCGGAGAGAAGCCCGAACGCCATACCGCGGTTTTCAACATAGGTAAATCTCAGCACGCCGTCGATCAGCGTGATCTGATCTTCGTAAAGATGGGTGAGGATCAGTATTTTACTGACCTGATCCACAACGATAACTGCCGCGATCACGGCAATGACCATTACGATCCAAAGCATAAAGCGATCCTTTCAAAAAGTGCCGCAAACCGTCGAAACCGACATTTGCGGCACTTTGCATTTCAATTTATTTACCGAGCACGCGACGGCAACGGGGGCACAGGCACCCGTCCTCGTCTCTGGTACCCTCGGTGGTGTAATTCCAGCAGCGGTCGCACTTCTCGCCTGCGGCGGAAGAAACCGCCACACCGATGGGAGAGCCCTCCTCGATTACCGTACCTGCGGGTGCGACAGCCTGCGAAAGCTCTACCTGGGATACGATAAATACTGTAGGCAGCTCGGCGCGGAAGGCATCGAGCAGCGCATACACCTCAGCATCGGGTGCATATACCGTAACAGCGGCATCGAGCGACTTGCCGATGCGCTTTTCGGCGCGGGCAAGCTCCAGTGCCTTCATCACGGGCTCGCGGAGCAGGAAGAGCTTATCCCACTTTGCACGTACCTCGGGGAATGCGAGTGCCTCATCATACTCGGGCATATCGTTGAGGAATACGCTCTCTGCGATATCACCCTCGGCACGGGGCATTGCCTGCCAGATCTCCTCAGCGGTGAAGGCAAGCAGGGGTGCTACCACGCGCGTGAGTGCGCTGATGATATGGTACATGGCGGTCTGGGCGGAGCGGCGCGCCTTCGAGGCGGCACCCTCGGCATAAACGCGGTCCTTGGTAATGTCAATATAAAGCTTGGAAAGCTCAATGGTGCAGAAGTTGTTGACATCGTGGTAAATGGTATGGAACTCGTAAGCGTTGTACGCCTCGCGCGCACGCTTTACAAGCTCGTTCATGCCCGAAACGATCCACTTGTCGATTTCGTAAAGCTCCTCCATCGGCAGCATATCCTTTTTGGGATCAAAGTCATAAAGGTCGGCAAGCAGGAAGCGTGCGGTATTACGGATCTTGCGGTAAGCATCGGAAAGCTGCTTGAAGATACCGTCGGAGGCGCGCACATCCACATGGTAATCACTGGAGGCGACCCAAAGACGCACAAGATCAGCGCCGTATTTCACGATCATTTCCTCGGGCGCAATAGAGTTACCGAGCGACTTGTGCATTGCCTTGCCCTCGCCGTCAACCACCCAGCCGTGGGTGAGAACGGTCTTAAAGGGTGCACCCTCTCCCTTTGCACCAACAGCGGTGAGAAGCGAGGACTGGAACCAGCCGCGATACTGGTCGGCACCCTCAAGGTATACGCCTGCAGGGAAGGAATGGTTGGCGTTGCTCTCCAGCACC
>CAZOWH010000025.1:11008-16697 GCA_964583425.1 uncultured Lachnospiraceae bacterium | reverse complement strand
AGTTTCCCATATAAGCTACAAATCGAAACACAAAAAAGGCGTGCACAGCACGCCTTTTTGTTATTCGTGAATGATGTTTTTAAAATCCGCTTCCTTTGCGGCACGGGTCTCAAGAAACGCCTTCAGCTCGCGCGGGTTTTTAATGCCCGTGAGGTTCAGATCCCACTTGCCCGTTGCATCCACGACAAGATCGCCGTAATTAAACATGCTGCCAAACAGGCTTTGGCTAAAGCTTACACCGTTTACATGGAAAAAGGGCATGAGATCCTCGTGCTTTTTGAGAACACCCCATTTATGGATGACGTGATCATCATAAAACTCAAAGCTTTCACACTTGATGGCAAGAATGCGAAAGATGATGATAAAGGTGGGGATCACCAACCAAAAGAACAGCACGCAAAGGGGGCTGAACGCCTTGACCAGAGATTTTTGGGCTACGTAATTCGGTTTCATTTGTCGATACCTCTCAAAAAATATTTATTTATTGTGCTCTCTCAAGCAAACAATCATGGGATGGGTGTGAAAAATTCGTTTTTCTCACCAATATAAACTACAATGTCAGCGTAAGTAACGGCATCCTTGATCTCGGCATAGAACGGAAGCAGCTCGGCATAAATATCGGCAATATACGCATTCACAGCACCCGAAAGCGTAAAGGTGGGCGCACTGCTCATACCGTTTGCCTCGTTCACCTCAAAGAAATCGGCAGTAAAGGTGTTAAGATTCTCGCTTTGCACGAACAGCATCGGGATCTCTATTTTCTGCTTTTCGTATGCTTCATCGGTTGCATTCCAAACCAGCACCCACACCGTGCGCATTTCAATATCAAAGCGGCGCGAGGGGTTGAAGCTGCTCACGTTCATGACGGCAAGCGGTGTGCTGCTGCCGTTGATATACACGGTGCTCGCATTTTTGTCGTTTTGCAGGGGGGCCACCTTGATCGTTTGAATGCCCGTAATGGCAGTCAGCGGGAACCATTTGGTGTCAAAATTGATCAGCGCGATCTTTTCCTTTTTCTCGGTGCCGATAAGGCATCCCGTGGCATTGTCATAGATCTCCACCTCACCCTCAACGCCAAGGTCGTCGCTTTCGCGCTTGTTAGAGATGATGGTCGTGTAGTAATCGTCAACGGTGATCATGGCACTGGTGCAAAGGCTTGCGCTTTCAACACCCATATACTCGTAAAGGTATCCTACCACCGCATCCTCGTTTTGCACGAACTCGATCTGATGAAGAGAAAGCCCCACGATACTGAGCGAGATCTTTAGGTGCTCCGCGCTCATTTCATATTTTACGGCGTTCGAGTCGGAGAGCTGTATTCTGCCGCGGCAAATACCGTTTTCACTGTCAAAGGCAAGCTCAAGATCCGCCGTGCCGATCTGAAGCAGCAGCAAATAATCCGCACCATCCAGCTTGATCTTGAAGCGCACCGTTCCCGCCGTATCGGAAAACTCGGCATAGTCATCGGGGTTTTGGTTAATGTAGCCTTGGTAAAGAGTCGTGATCGCCTCGGCAGAGGCGTATGCGATCTTCAAGGCAGAGAACACCGTTTCCGTGCCGTTTAAAGCGTCGTACACCACGTTCATCTGCTTGCCGATCACCTTGGTGGGGATCGCAGAAGCAGAAACAAAGCCGCTTGCAAAATCGGTAGTGGGCGCGCTATTGTAGCCAAGCTTCTCCGCGCGCAGGGTATCGGGCAGAAACTGCCAAATATCGGGTACGGTCAGCACACTGCCGATCACCTCTGTGGCAAGGGTCGAAAGGTCGGGCTTAATGATGAGCGAGGCGTTCAGCACCAGCGTTTCATAATTACTACCCGTGATCGTCGCGGTGGCATGATAGGTGCCTTGATCGGTGCCCTTGTTATTTTCGTATGCAACGGAGGTGCCTGCGGGCAGCTCACCTGCGATCACAACGCTTTGCTCGCTGCCATCTGCGCTCACGATCTTATCGGTAAAGGTAATGCCGCTGATCACAGCCCTTTTGATCTTCAGCGTAGCGGTTAAGGTAAGCGTGTTGTAGCCCTCGCCCGAAAGGGTGGCGGTAGCCGTATACGTGCCGGCATCGGTTGCCGTATTGCCGGTATAGACAATGCTCACGCCCGCAGGCACCGTGCCGCTTATCCTTATGGTATGTGACGTGCCGTTATAGGTGACCTCATTCCCCTCAAAGCTCACGCCCGTAATGTCGGTCTTTTGCGGCGTTGACGGTGTGCCGCCGCCCCCACCGGTTCCGCCACCTGCAGGCTCATTATCGCACGCAGCAAGCAGCAGCACACTGCAAATGGCAAGAGCAAGTAAAATTACCCGAAGCAGGATCTTCTTTTTCATATGTTACCCCTTTCCATATCAAATAAATGCTTTGATTTACTTTTTTGAAATTATATCACACAAGCACGCACAATGCACGCAACGATACGTGGAGCGCGCCATTATTCTCTTGAAAAAAAGTGGATTTGCGGCATTTCTCAACACGTATGCCGCGCAAAACGCACCGTATTTTTAGAATTATTTATATTTTAGCATATGCAAGCGCCATTGTCAACTCTTTTGAGTTAAGTTTTCTCCGAAAAAAGCGGTACAATAATAACAGTAAGCATTCGATCAACCTAAAGTGGAATTGGGGGTGGTGCCGTGGATATCGGAGAAGCAACGCGCAGACGCATACTGGAGCTGTGTGCCACAAGGGGCATCACCGTTAACAAGCTGGCAACGCTGTGCGGCATTACGCAATCCACCCTCAATAACATCGTTGGCGGCAGAAACAACAGCACGACCGTTTCCACCGTGAAAAAGATCTGCGACGGCTTGGAGATCACCATCCTTGACTTTTTCGGTTCGGAGCTTTTCACCTCACTTGAGCAAGAAATCAAATAAAAAAAGACATGCAAGGCATGTCTTTTTTTATTCTGTTATCGAATATCCTCCGCGCGGGCAATAATGCCATAGTCGGCATAATCAAAAATGGGGGCGTTTCGATCGGGATTGATGGCAATGACAGTGCCTGCACGCTGCATACCGACGATATGGTGCACCGCGCCGGAGATTCCAACGGCAATATAAACCGCGGGGGAAACCGTTTTTCCCGTAAGTCCAACCTGACATTCATAGGGTAACAGGTCGTTGTCCACCGCCTTGCGGCTTGCCGCAAGTGTGGCAGAAAAGCGCTGTGCCAAGGCACGCACCTGCGGGAGCGCATCGGCAGCGCCAAAGCCCGCCGCCACTACCACCGATACAGCCTCAGTGCTTGCCGTTCGCACGGTTGCCACAGCGGGGCGCGTGCGACTGATGATCTTTGCCATCACGCTGCCCGCAAGCGCAGGGCGGATCATAAAGAGCTGCGCGCCATCGGTTTCAAGCGCGGTACAATCGGCACAAAGCCCAAGCCCCAGCTCCGCCGCCACGCGTGCGGCGGTCTCTCTGCTCCACGCATCGGTGGCAAAGAGCACCGCGTCGGGTTCCTCGGCACGAATGCGTGCCGCAATTTCCTCAGCCGAGCTACGCGGCAGCCGCGTGGGCTTCGCACAAACGCTCTCGGCGTAAGCCATCGGCGCCTCGCCCACCGAAAACACGTTTTTCAGCTTGTTTTCGCACCCGTTTGTGGGGGAAATGCGTGTAGCCCCCCTTTTGAGCCCTGCCGCAACGGCGGCATCAAGCTCGGTCGGGGCGATAAAGCGGCATTGCCGTCTGCCCCCCTCGTTTTCCGAGGAGCTTATCACACGGGTGGGCGAGCCTGCAAGCCCGCAACGCGCGAGGTCGGCGTCAAGCTCCTTTGCCGACCACACGTGTAGCGTGCCCACCTTGGAGCGCAATGACGGCAGACGCAGCGCATGGATCCGCTCAAAGGTAAGCAGTGCCGGAAGGCTTGCCTGCTGCCTGCCCCGTTCTCTTGTCTCGCAAAGGATACCTTCCTCTGTCAGCTCAACAACAGACATGACATTGGTAATAAGTGCGGTTTTTGCCATCACCGCCAACATCGTGCCCGTTTGCGCGGTATCTCCGACAAGGGTTTGGCGACCACAGAAAATGAGATCGGGCTGCAGCCTTTTCATAGCAAGCGAAAGCGTATAGGCGGTTGCCAGTGTATCCGCACCCGCAAATGCCGCATCGGAGAGCAAAACCGCTTCTCGTGCGCCAAGGCGCGTGAGGCGCAGCAAGAGCTCCCCCACACGGGCGGGGCCCATGCTGACGGGGATCACCTCGGCATCCGCAATGCGCAGTGCCGCCTCCAACGCCGCCGCATCAAAGGGATTGATCTCTCCGTCAAGCCCTTGACGGATGCAAACCGCGATCCTCATTTGGCACCTACCATCACGGTGCCGTCCACAATGACCTGCTCCACCTGAAGATCGGGGGTTACGACGACCAGATCGGCATCCTTGCCCACTGCAATGCTGCCCTTTTGATCGGCTACGCCCATGCACTTTGCAGGAGCAAGTGAGAGCATCACGGAGGCGGTGGGGAGATCGATGCCGTAATCGGCGCACAGCACACGCAAACAGCGATCCATTGTGGCAATGCTACCCGCAAAGGAGGTGCGGTCTGGCAGCTTGGCAACACCGTCCTCCACGATCACATCCGTACCGTCGGTAAGACTGCCAAGCTTGCCGCATTTCAGGTCGGTGCCCGAAATGCGCGTGCCATCGGTGATCACGGACACCTTTTCGGCACCCTTGATCTTCAGCGCGAGATACATATCCTCGCGCGGAATATGACAGCCGTCGCCGATCAGCTCAACCGTTACGCGATCGTCAAGATAGGTCGCCTCGACCACGCCCGCATACACCGTTTGCTCACGCTTGCGGTGCATGCTGGTGGCATTGTAAAAATGCGTCACGTGTGAAAAGCCGCTTTCAAAGCCGCGCGCCGCCTCGGCGGCGGTGGCATCGGTATGGGCGGCAGCGCAAACAATGCCAAGCTCGCGCATGCGCGCGGCAAATGCAAGGGCACCCGCAAGCTCGGGGGAGGCATCCCAACGCAAAAGCTTACCCTTGGCACGGGCAAGCAGGGCCTCCACCTCTCCCATATCGGGCAAGCGCAGAGCCTTGGCATTTTGTGCGCCACGGCTCGACTGTGCGGCACCGAAGAAATACGGCCCTTCAAAATGCACACCGGGTGCAAGGGACGCGAGCGCGCTTTTGTCGCAAAATTCATGATACGCATCGAGAAACGCGCAAAGCGCCTCATGGGTTGCCGCCATGGCGGTGGGATAAAGCAGCGTGGTGCCGTGCGCGAGATGCGCACGCACCGCCACCTCAAACGCCTCGGGCGTGGCATCCATAAAATCCGCGCCGCCGCCACCGTGCACGTGCAGGTCGATAAAGCCCGCAAGCAGGTATTTCCCTGCCGCGTCAATTACGGTAGCATCGGCACACGGCGCGCCCGCGTATCCGATCTCGGCGATCTTGCCCTCACGCACCAAAACGGCTGTGCTTGGCAAAACGCCGGCGGGTGTGACCGCGGTGGCGTTTTTGATGATCAATGTACGCATTATTTGTTGTAAACGCGAATTGCCGAAACGGGGCACTGCGTTGCCACGGCTGCGGCATACAGCATCGCATCGGGATGGTTTTGGAAGAGCGAGCAGGGCACACGCGCGGAAATACCGCCGTGCAGAACCTTACGGAGCGCCGCCGCATTCCAGTCACGGGGCATGCACATACGCACCTTCTTTGCCAGCATCATTTCCT
>CAZOWH010000025.1:0-10908 GCA_964583425.1 uncultured Lachnospiraceae bacterium | reverse complement strand
GCATTCCAGTCACGGGGCATGCACATACGCACCTTCTTTGCCAGCATCATTTCCTTCATGCCGACCGTGATGCAGTTCTCGGGAATTGCCTCGATATTGGCACCGCAATTCATAAAGGCGTTAATGGTGCGCGTTTCGCGTGTAATTTTGAGAGTTCTGGTGGGACGATTCGCAAATTCCTCGGGATCGTCGGGCTCCCACGCTTCGGGCGGCTCGTTGAAGGCATAGTGACCGTTGATGCCGACACCGCCAAATACCATATCCAGCTTGCCGTATTTCTCAATGATCTCCATAATTCTGCCCTCGTTGCCGGGCTCGGGGAAGATGCGGTTCTCGGGCAGCACATTCAGCTCCTCGTCAACCTTGGAATAAAAGGTGCGATCCATACCGCCACGGAAGGAAAGCGGATGATTATAATCGATATAGGTGCCATCCTCATTGAGGTACTCGTCCATGTTCATAAACACGCAATTCTTGAGGGAAATGCGGTATCTGTTGACAAGCTCGGCAAGACGTGCGTAAGGACCGATGGGACCGTAGGGCACCACCATGACGGTGGGCTCACCCTTTTTGTTGTTCTCGGCAATCACCTCAAGCACCTCAATGGCGACCTTCCAATACATGTCGACCTCATGCTCGCAAACGTTCAGCTTAATGTTGCTGCCCTTACCCAGCTCCTCGGGCGGGATCAAATTGATATCCTGTTTCATTGTTCTGCTCCTCCTTAAAATTTTTTTAATCTTCGTGATAGATTGGTGCTAACGCATCATGAATTTTCTTGTATTTTTCAAAATATTTGGCATACGTAGCAGTGTTTTGGGGATTTGGCGTGACTGTTCCCGTCTCGCGGATGCACAGCGAAATGGCGTGTGCGGGGTCGCGGAAGATACCCAGTGCCACACCTGCCAGCATGGCAGACCCCAGCGAGGAATCACTGCTTTCGGTCACGCGCAGCGTGATACCCAGCACATCGGCGGTAAGCTGACGCCACAACGGGCTTTTTGCGCCGCCGCCGATCAGCGTTGCTGTGGTGTCGGCGGGGATATGCAGCGTCTCGAGATAGCGCTTACTGTCAAGCAGCGAGAAGGCAACCCCCTCGAGGACCGCGCGTGTGAAATGCGCTTTCGTGTGTGTGGCACGGATACCGACAAAGCTGCCGCAAAGCGCGGGATCGGCATATGGGGTAAGCTCACCGTTGATATACGGGTGAAACATCAGCCCCTCGGCACCGATGGGCACTGCCGCGGCACCCTCATCAAGTGCGCGGTAGTCGCCGCCAAAGGTATCACGGTACCAACGAAAGCTGGATGCCGCCGCCTTGGTGGCGGTGCCGGGATACCAAAGGCCCTTTGCCACGTGGGAATAGTTGACAAGGTGCCTGTCGGGATAGGCGCGATCGGTGATCACGCAGATCCTGCCCGCCGTAGCAAGCTTTACCGTCACGTCCCCCGCATGCACCGCACCCGAGGCAAACACCTCCATTACGGTATCGGTGGTACCGCAAATCACAGGTGTGCCCGCGGCAAGCCCCGTCAGCGCCGCCGCACGCGCAGTCACGGTGCCGATGATATCGGTGGGCGCCTTGATGGGCGGCAGCATATCGACCGTGATACCGGCAAGCGCACAAAGCGCCGCATCCCACCGCATGGTATTGCAATCAAAGAACATGCTGCCCTCTGCCTCAATATGATCGGTGCAATACACATCGGTCAGAAAATACCGTATATAGTCCTTTTCAAAAAAGATATACCGGCATTGGGTAAAGACTGCGGGCTCCTTCTCCTTTAGCCAAAGCAGCTGCGGCAGCGTCCAGATAGTATCGGGCTTGTGAAAGGTTTTTTGAAAGATCTCCTCGCCGTATGCCTCGCGCAGGCGGTCAGCCTGCTTGCGGCTTCTGGTATCGGTCCAGTGCATAGCGGGGCGAAGCGGCTGAAATGCTCCGTCGCACACAAGCGAGGTGTGCGTGGCGGAATCGATGGCGACCACCGCGATCGCCGTGGCGTCAATGCCGCTTTTTTGCAGCAATGCCTTGGTGTTTTCGCAAAGTGCACCGATCCAATCGGCGGGATCCTGCTCACACGCACCCGCCTCGGGGTGCAACGTAGGATACTCCACCGTATGCTCGGCGACCAGTGCACCGCTTTCGGCGATCAGCGTAGCCTTGGATGCCCCGCCGCCGAAATCTATTCCAAGCAAATATTTCATATTTTTGCTCATTTGACCCAATCATGCAACGGATCGTTGCTACGATTGAAGCCCTGATGATCGCCCGCCATCAGCCACAAAAAGTAGGTCTGATATCCCGGCGTTGAGACCGTGGTGTGATAACCGTAGGGGAACTCCACCAGCTCATCGTTTTGTACGCGATACGCCTCGTCAAGCGCACCGTCCGCGGTGTAAAGGCACTGCACAGCAAAGCCCTGCTTGGGGTCAAACAGGAAATAGTAGATCTCCTCCGCCACGCACTCGGTCGGCATATTGTCCTCATCGTGCTTGTGGGGTGGGAAGCCTGCCCAGTTGCCCTCGGTGCAATATGCCTCGCCAATGGTAAGCACGCGGGCGTTGGAATTGCCGTCAATGATAAAGCTGGTCTCGCGCTGGAAGGGCACCCTGCCCAGGAGCTTGAGAACAACGTGATCCTCACGCAGCACCTGCGGCTCGGTCTTTTCGGCAACAGGGGTCGCGCAAACAGCGATCTTGATATGATCGCGCGAAACGATCTCCAGCCTTTGATCGCGCGGCATATAAAAGCTCTCGGCGCGGCGATTTTCAAATACGGTATTGCGATTGCCTACGTTTTCAAAGTAGTGCTCGCCCGCCTTTACATCGCAATGACCCTCCAGCATAATGAAGGCGGTCTCCTTATCGCCCGTTTCAAAGGGCAATGCTTCGCCTGCATCCAGCTCGATGATACCAAACTCAAGTCTTTTAAGCGAGCACTCACCGATCTTACAAATGGACGTGTAGCCCTTGGCGGGCTTGTATGTCTTTTTATAATTCATAGCCGTTCTCCTTTAAATAGTTTTTGGCGGTCACAAAATCGGGAACGCTCTCTCTCGCGCCGATGCCTGTGCACTTAATTGCCGAAACCGCACTCGCAAAGTGACAGCATTTCAAATAGTCAAAGCCTCGGCAAGCACCTGCGGCAAAGGCACCGTGAAACACATCACCCGAGCCGTTGGAATCCACCACATGTGCGGGGTAAATGGGATAAGCGGTCACGTTGCTGCCGTCAAAGAGAATGCCCCCGCGCTTGCCCTGTGTGATGACCACCACCTCGGGGCTGTAGCGCTCGTAAAGCCATTTTGCCGCCTCCGCGGCGGTCTTGCACCCCGTGTGCCCCAGCGCAAACTCCTCGGAGGGGATCATGATATCGGTATGCGCCAGCAGGCGCTCCACCCCCGGATAGAGCCCGCCGCAATCATAAAGCACCACGGTGCCACTCTCGCGAGCGAGGCATGCCGCCTCTACGGCGGCATCCAGCTCATTGCCGTCAACCATCAGCACATCCGCATCTCGAATCGCCTGCCGCTGCGCTTTGTTCAAGGCAAGCGAGGGCAGATCGCCCTTGTCAAACACGCAGGTGCGTGTCGCCGTATCTGCAGAAAGCCAGAGCACCGAGGCAAAGGAGCGGTAGCCCTCCTTTACCTCGATCAGTGCGGTGTCTACGCCGTATTTCTCAAAATCTCCCTTGAGAAACACGCCGCCGTTATCATTTGACAGCACACCGATATATGAAGCCTCTGCCCCAAGCTTGGCGGCGGCAACAAGTCCCGTTGCCACAGGTCCGCCCCCCGCCGTTTTAGAGGATACCGCACGCATTTTGGTATCCTCGGCGGGATAGGTAGGGATATTGTATAGCGTATCAAACACGCATGCGCCAATACCTACAATGCGCTTCATGCTTACGCCCTGCCTTCCGCACCCACAAGGCGAATCTTATCCAGCGCCAGGCGCTTCACACGCTCGATGGGGTGCTTCATAAAGAGATCGATCGCAAGGCTACGCTTGGGGTCATTGAGGGTCTCAAGCGTACCCTCGGCAAAGGTGCAGCACACATCGGTGCCAATGTTCATCTTGCGCACGCCCGCAGCAATTGCCGCCTTTACCTGATCGTCGGGAATGCCCGAGCCACCGTGCAGCACAAGCGGGATACCGCCCGTAGCCTCGCGGATCGCCTTCACGCGCGCAATATCCAGACACGGGGGCTTTTTGTAGTGACCATGCGCATTGCCGATCAAAACAGCGAGACAGGTCACGCCCGTTTGGCGCACAAACTCTGCCGCCTCCTCGGGCGAGGTAAACTCATCCATCGCCTCGTCATTTACGGTACCAACGTGGCCAAGCTCACCCTCCACGCCAATGCCGATCGCGCCGCAGGTCTTGACCATATCCTTGGTGATCGCCACGTTTTCCTCAAAGGAATGAACCGAGCCATCGATCATAATGCCCGTGGCACCCCAACGCAGAATGCGCATTGCCTCCTGCATGGAAGGACCGTGGTCGAGGTGGAAGCAAACCGGAACGGTTGCCTTGTTGGCTGCCGCCACAATGGCAGGTGCAAGATAGTAGCCAACCTCCTCGTTGACAAGACGCGGGTAAAGCTGCATAATGACGGGGGCGCGCGCCTCTTCGGCGGCCTTCACTACACCCATGATGGTTTCGGTATTGTAAACGTTAAATGCGGGCACGCAGAAATTGCCTGCCTCTGCCATACCGATGATCTGCTGCAGAGATACTAACATATCGTTTCCCTCCTTAGCCGAGGATCAGATCCTCAAGCGAGAGGATCTCCACATCGTTTTGCTCTACTGCCTTCAGTGCGGTATATTCCGACACGGAAGCGGTTACCATTGCCTTGGCACCGATGCTTTTTGCATTAAAGATGCGGCGTGCCGCAACCTTTTTGATCACATCGGGCATGTACTGTGCCATCAGGATATTGCCAGCCCAAACAGTCTCGCCGCGGTTGAGCAGCATCTCATCCAGCGTAGCAAAGGCGCGAATGACCTCGCGCGCCTCCTCGGTCTCCTCAAGATCGCGGGAAAGCTGGCAGGGGTCCTGATAGACCACGGTCTTGCCGCTTTGTGCGGGCGTCAGCTTACCCACGCGCAGCAGCGAGGCAAGGAAGGCAGTAAAGGTCACGACCTTTGCCTTTACCTCAATACCGTACTCACGATACAGCTGCTTGATGGTCTTGGCATCGGCGGGATCATAGACCACAACGGTAGCAAAATCATCCAGCACCTTGGCACAGGCGCTCATAGCCGCTTTGGTCTCCTCGGCGGCGCCAATAAGAAAATCAAGTTGTGCGCCGCTGGCGGGCTCATCGCCGAGCACCGTAAAGGCAACACCTGCCTTCTCCAGTACCGAGATCGCCTTATAGCCCTCACGGCATGCCATATACTTGGCATCTACACCAAGCAGGAGAAGCGTATCGGTTTTTGCCGCATGTGCCGCAATGGCTACGGTCAAGGTCTCGCAGGTTGCAGTTTTGCCGTATGCATTGCCCTTTTCAAGGCAGTTGTCAACAAGGGTATTGATGTAAGTGGGCAGCTGATCCTCAAGGGCGGCTGCAAGTCTTGTTTCCTTAGCAAACATCACAGGGTCCCAGCCCGTGGAGCAATCGTGCACACAGGCGCCGCAGCCCGCACATTCGTAAATATTATCCATGATCTCGGAAAGCTCGATGGCACCGCGATTCACAAGCGAAATGCCGAGCGCGCGTGCGCGAGGCGTGCTTCTTTCGTGCCCCGTGGCATTGCCGATCGGGCAAATGTGGTGACACATCCAGCAAAAACGGCAGGAGTCTACATGTTGTTTGGCTTTATCGGACATCATCATTTTCGCTCACCTCTCTCAAAGACCCAATTTAAAGGGATTCATAATACCGTTGGGATCGAGCTGCTTTTTCAGCCCCTCGAACACCTGCATGGCGGGACCGTACTGCTCCTTCATCAGTCTGCCGAGCTTAATGCCCACGCCGTGGTGATCGTTTACGACACCGCCGTGTGCCAATGCGGCACGCACGCCGCAGCTCCAAACTGCCTGATGCAAGCGAAGCGCCTCAACAGGATCCTGGGGCACATCCTTGGCATCGATGATAAAGCGGTCATAAAGCATTGCGCCCCATTCATACCAATGTGAGAAGTGCGCAATGAATTTTGCCTGCGGGAAATTGGTCTCGATGGCATTTTTCATTGCCCAGTAGATCTCCTCGATCTTTCCGTAAGGAGCGATGGTATCCATCGTACCGAACATCTGCGGAATATCCATCATATGACCGGGATAGAAGAAGGTGATCTTCTCCTTCCACCACTTCTCGCCGTATTCGCTGCCAAGATCCTCTGCACCGTACTTGGCAAAGGTATCAAGCAAGATCTTTTCCTCCACGGCAACAAGATCACTGCAGCCCTCAATGGCAACGTTCATAAACGCACCCTTCTTCTGCACGCCAACGATCTTTTTGATCAGCGAGGCGGTCTCTGCCTCGTCGTAAAGACGCATAACGGAGGGCTTGAACTTTTGCAAAAGCTCGCGGCTTGCCTTAAAGGCACCGCTCATATCCTGGAACAAAAATCCGCGGAAGCGACGCTCCTCGGGCTGATCGTAAATACGCATCTGTGCCTTGGTAATGACACCGAGCGTGCCCTCCGAGCCGATAAAGATCTGGTTAAGATCGGGACCTGCCGCATGCTTGGGGGCAGGTGAGGTATTGATGATATCGCCGTTGGGGAGTACCACCTCCATGCCAAGCACCATATCGTCGATCTTTCCGTACTTGGTGGAGCAAACACCGATACCGCGATGCGCGAGGAAGCCGCCCACAGTGGAGCAGGTGAGGGAGGAGGGATAATGCATGGTTGCCTTGCCGACCTCGTTTGCCGCCCACTCAATATGCTTGTAAATGGAGCCCGTGCCGCATTCGATGTACATACCCTCGGTATTCACGTCATAAATCTGGTTCATGCGCTTGGTATCGAGCAGGATACCGCCGCATACGGGAATGGCGCCGCCCTGCGTGCCGCCGCCCGCCCCCCAGGTCGTGACAGGGAGCTTATAGTAGTTGGCGATCTTGAGGACCTTGGATACCTCGGTCGCATCCTTGGGGCAAACGATAAAATCAGCCTCGGGCATACGGCAGCCGCGGTCCGCCCACATGCGGGATAGCCAGTAATAATCCACGCTGTGTGTAACCTTGTCGATCTGACGAACGGAGCAGTTCTCGGTGCCAACGGCATCCTCCAGCTCGGTCAGGATCATAGAAAACAGGAAATCGTTCATTTGGTAATTCACTTTTTTCTTCTCCTTCTTATGTTAAATAGGGTTGCATCCTTATTGTAACACAAAGCATGGCGTATTGGAAATGTAAAAAAACATTTATTTTTTGTAAAAAACGATACAAAATGTGCAGGATATGCTATAATAAAGCCAAGACGCCTACGAAAGGAGCGGCACCATGAAGGCAATATCCTTTGAAAGACTTTACAGCACCGAATTTTTTGTCAGCGAGCCGATGGCAAAGCCCCAATATTGGGCGGCACGCGGCAATCTTTACAACGCGCTCGGCAAGCCAAAGGTCTCGCACACCCTGCTTTGGTTTAAAAATTGCACCGCAACCATTGTGCTACCCGATGGAGAGACACTGGAGATAGAGCGAAATACACTTACCTACATGGCGAAGGGCATAGAATATGCCATCCGATTTCATAATACCAACCTTGATCGCGAGGATACCATTGTGGTGCATTTTCAAATGACGGACAAGGAGAGCTGTGACATTGTGCCGAGCCCTCGCCCCGTGATCGCGATCAAAAACGTAGATTCGGCGCTTGCGCTGTCACTGGATATGCTGGCAGAGGAATTTAAGAAAAACGTGGTATGCATCC
The DNA here is from genome assembly GCA_964583425.1 of uncultured Lachnospiraceae bacterium. Lineage (GTDB taxonomy): Bacteria > Bacillota > Clostridia > Oscillospirales > CAG-272 > Firm-07. Next base: position 3,019 of record CAZOWH010000025.1, on the reverse strand, counting down.
CCGAGGTAAATGCCGCGATCTATAAGATCCTCGCCGAGATTTGTCAAAAACAAAAAAGGCGTGCCACAAAAAATAAATTTGCGCGCATCCGCCGCGGCATTGAGCTGCTGGAGGGAGACAATGACCTCAGCATTGGGGAAATTGCCGCGCAGTGCGGTGTCAGCGAATGCTATTTTCGCCGTCTGTTCCGCGAGTACAGCGGCGAGGGACCTATGCAGTTTCGCCAGCATCACCGCATTGAGCGCGCCAAGCAGCTGCTGCTCTCCGACGAGCATTACACCATCGGCGAGGTAGCCGCCGAGCTGCATTTTTTGGATATTTACCATTTCAGTAAGACCTTTAAAAAGCTTTGCGGCGTTTCCCCCAATAAATTTCTGCAAAGCGAGAGCGAGGACATCAATTAACATAAAAACGGGCAACAAAGGCCGTTACCGACGCAGGTATGCAAGCGTGCTCGCCTACGAATGAGAAAAACAGACGCTTATGCGTGGCATAAGCGTCTGTTTTTCTGTGCCAATACCCTCATTCCAAAAAAGCATACGCCTCAAACATGCGATAAGATGGAATATCAAAGCTCTTTTCTATCTCAAAAAGCACCGCTACGCTTAACCGCGGTGGCAAGATCCCCCCGCTCCGGCATCTGCAGGCTTCTTTGCGAGATTTGTAATCTGCTTGCCATTTCTTTTAAAGATAGCCGCTGCTTGATCCTTAACTGCTTGATGTTGTCGCAAAATATTGCAAGATTTTTTTCGATCATTATAATCCAGTCCTTTCTGCAACTTTTTAGTTGCTCTTTTGTTATTATAGCAACTCTTTGGTTGCATTTCAATAGCAACTTTAAAGTTGCGTGATATAATCTGTATATTGCACAAAAGGAGCCGCAAACACACGCAAAATAAGGGGGAGATTTTATGCATTTTTATCAAAGATTAAGAGACCTCCGCGAGGATGCCGACAAAAATCAATCTCAAATTGCCGAATTGCTCGGCATGAAGCGTCAGCAATATGCAAGATATGAAACCGGTGTACAGGAGATACCGCTTCATCACTTTATTGCATTAGCAAAATACTACAATGTATCACTTGACTATCTCGCAGGATTAATAGAGGCTCCGCGCAAGCTCAGCTAAAATCCATAGATATAAAATCCGCTTAATGTAACGCACGCCCATTATAATATAATAGATTACAATATAAGTTCTAAAATGTAAAACGGCGGCACCAAGACACCGCCCTACGGTATTTGTGCAAAACGAGGGCGAGGACATCAATGAACATAAAAACGGGCAACAAAAGCCGTTACCGACGCAGACATGCAAGCGTGCTCGGCTATGAATAAAAAAAACAGACGCTTATGCGTGGCATAAGCGTCTGTTTTTCTGTGCCAACACCCTCATTCCAAAAAAGCATACGCCTCAAGCATGCGATAAGATGGAATATCAAAGCTCTTTTCTATCTCAAAAAGCACCGCTACGCTTAACCGCGGTGGCAAGATCCCCCCGCTCCGGCATCTGCAGGCTTCTTTGCGAGATTTGTAATCTGCTTGCCATTTCTTTTAAAGATAGCCGCTGCTTGATCCTTAACTGCTTGATGTTGCCGCAAAATATTGCAAGATTTTTTACTTCCTTCATTTTATCTTCCTTTCACGGTAATGTAAAAGTCGGTGGCATAAGTTTTTTGTATTTTACATTGTTTTACACTATTTTACACTATTTTATATTGTTTATCAACATAAAATTTTGTTTTATATTATACTATAGTATATGATACGATTCAAGGAGGATATTATGAAACCATTAAAGCAAAGCATTTGTATTACTTTAGATAGCGACATTATAGCCGCCGTAAAGTTCTGTGCCGAGAATTGTGATCGTTCTGTTTCGCAATACATCAATTTAGTATTAAAAGAGCACCTTCAAAAAGAAAATCAAAGCAAATAACAACACATGCATGATGCGCGCATGTACCCAGCCCCCTCCCGCGGGGGAAGGCAAGAGGGGGGCGCAAGCATTACATATCATGATTCAACATCCCATACCAAGCACACAAAAAGGACAGAGAAAATTCTCTGCCCTTTTTCATATATGGGACGTTTCTATGCCATTCGCCAAATGATAACGTGCTTAAAATTTTTCCAGCTCGTCCTTCAAGACCTCGCTGTAAAATTCCTTATAAATATCATAGCCCAACTGATTGAAGTGTATGCCGTCCTCCACGTAAATATCATCGCGCCGCAGTCGCTTGCCGCGCTGGAATTTGATACCACAAGCGGTGATCTTATTCTTACCCTCCCCGCAGATCACGCAGGCTTTACCGCCAGGCTTGACACCGCAAGCGGCACCTTTACCAGCGAGCTTTCCACCACCGCAACGGGAAATATCCACCGTGTGGGTGACGGCAGCCTGCAGATCGACATGGATAGCACCAGCAGCGATCTTTCCATCAGAAAGGGAGAGTAAAAATGAAAACCAAGCAAATTTTACTTCTCTCGGGCGCGCTGCTGCTTGCCGCACTGCTCATTGCCGCAGCTATTTACTTTGCTCCCTCCAAAACCATCGACTTTCGCGGTTACGTGCAGGAAATCTACTTTGACGATACAAAGGACGGCAGCAAGCAGATTGCCGCCATTCATGCCACCAACGCATTTGGTGAGGGAAGCTATACCGTTTATGCAGAATACGACATCCGCATCCGAGATATCAACGGCAACAAAATGAGGCTTGACGACATTCGCCCCGGCGACATGATAGACCTTGATTATAAGCACGAGGTCGGCAAAAACGGCGAACGATATGCAAAATGGATCACCGTTTGCCCGCAAGCAGCGCCACAAAAATAAAATCAACAATAATCCCCCCGCATAGCGGGGGGTATTTCAGTTTCGGGCTTTGCCCTGATCCCAAGGATGCATATGCATCCTTGGTGGCAAGAATTGCGAAGCAATTTTGCCGATATTACATGGCGGCGCACAAGTGCGCTGCGGATTGACCTGCCGGCCATGCAAAGAATACTTGCTACC
>CAZOWH010000024.1:5821-16904 GCA_964583425.1 uncultured Lachnospiraceae bacterium | reverse complement strand
GCATCGATCGCCTTGCCCGAAATCATGGGACCCGCCAAAGCAAGGAGGTTGGAGGAGAGCATTAAAAGCAGTGCGAGGATTACAGTTTTGGGGTAACGGAACAGATATTTTCCCATGCGGCGTATTACGCGGATCTTATCGGCACTTGTTTGCTTTTGATCTACTACGGTGCTGTTGAGGGAACGGGATTTTCCAAGCCCGCCGCCACCGCCGCCTATTTGCATGTTATTCAAGGAAGGCACCTCCCATCTGTGAATCGCTGATCTCTTTATACGCAGGGCAGCTTTCGAGCAGCTGCTCGTGCGTACCTGCGCCGATCACCTCGCCGTGATCAAGCACCAGAATGTGGTCGGCATGCTTCACAGAGCTTACACGCTGCGCCACGATCACGGTGGTGGTGTGCAACTCCTCGCGAATGGCACGGCGCAGGTTTGCATCGGTCTTGTAGTCAAGTGCCGAGGAGGCATCGTCCAGCACAAGGATCTCGGGGTTGCCCGCAAGGGCACGGGAAATGAGAATACGTTGGCGCTGACCGCCCGATACGTTTGTGCCCTTGGCGGTGAGGGGGTGATCGTACCCCTCGGCAAAGGCCTCGATGAAGTCAGCTGCCTGCGCGAGCTTCGCCGCGTGGCGGACATCCTCGTCGGAAATGTCACGCCCGAAGCGAATGTTTTCGGCTACCGTGTCGGCACTAATGAAGTCGCTTTGCATTACAACACCAAACATTTGGTGCAGCTTTTCTCGGTCCATGGCGTAAATATCCTCGCCGCCGATGCGGATGCTGCCGCTGTCGATATCGTAAAAGCGCTGCAGCACCGAGACCAGTGTGGTCTTGCCCGAGCCCGTGGCGCCGATCACGCCAAGTGTGCCGCCGCGCGGCAGGGTAAAGCTGATGTGCGAAAGGTTGTTCTTCTTGCCGTTGTAGGAGAAGCATACATCCTCAAACACAATAAATTTATCATCATTTTCGGGATGGCGCAGGGGGCTTGCCTTGCGCGAGGTGTCTCCTGCCTCCAAAACCTCGGCAATGCGGTTGGCGGAGGCGGCGCTTTTGGTAGACATTACAAAAATACGCGTCATGGCGGTCATGGCGCCCGACATCAGTGTGAAGTATTGGATAAAGGCAATGATGCGCCCGGGCATCGAAAGCCCGCCGTTTACAAGATAGGCGCCAACCAAGATCACGCCAACGAGTCCAAGGTTCAAAAACAGCGTCATCATGGGCTGAGAGAGCGCCATAGTGATTCCCGCTCTGCGCTCGCAGTCAACAAGCCTCCGATTTACGTCGTCATAGCGACGGCTTTCGTACTCCTCCTTGGAGAGCGCCTTGATCACGCGCACGCCCTGGCAGTCCTCTCGCACCACGCGTACCATGCTATCCACCGCCTTTTGTGTTTCGCGGTAAAGGGGCAGACCGCGACGGGTCACAAGAAATACCGAGCCGCCAATGAGGGGCAGGGTTACGATAAGAACGAGCGCAAGGCGCCAATCGAGCACCAAGGTGATGGCAATGCCGCCAATCAGGAGAATGGGCACGCGCACCGCCATGCGCTGCACCATACCGACAAAGTGATGTACATTGTAGGTATCCGAGGTAAGGCGGCTTTCGAGCGAGGGCACTGTAAAGGCATCGGTCTGGCGAGAGGAGAGGTGCATGGTCGCCTCAAACAGATCGTGCCTGATGTGGCGCGATGCCTCGCGCGCCACCTTTGCCGCGTTACGGTTGGCAATGACGTTGCCAAGCATGGCAAGGAGTGCCGCGGCGATCATAGCGCCGCCCCACAGGAGAATATCACGCACATTATGTCGCGGTACCACCACGTCAAGAATGTGGCTTAATATGTAGGGAAGCATCAGCTCAAACAGGGTGGCGATCACCTTAATCGAAAGCCCGAACGCAACGCTGCGTTTCAGTGGGCGTAGGTATTTTAAAATCAGCTTCATTCTGTAAGCTCCTCCGCTTTCTTTCTTGCGTTGGCATATGCCCGTGCCACCAGCTCCGAAAAGATCTCTATCTCCTCGTCGGTAAAGCCCGCGGTAATGATCTCGTTCCATTCTCGCGTCATTTCCTGCAAGAGGGGCAAAAGCGCCTCTGCCCGTTCGGTGGGGGAGACCAGCAGCACGCGGCGGTCGTTTTCATCGGGAATTCTGGTCACGTATCCCTCCTTTTCGAGGTGGGCAAGGCGCCGTGCCACACTGCTTTTGTTCACAAGCAATGCCGAGGAGAGGGTCTCCTGTGATACGCCCGGATGGCGGCAGATATAAAATAGGTAAGGTCTGTCGCAGGCGCCGATGCCGGTGCCCTCCAGTCTTGTGGTGCGCCAAAAGTTGCCGTAGCGCACAATGGTGTTCATTCTGTTTAAAGAGTGCATCATAACGCTCCTTTCAAATTAGTTGCGTGTGCAACCAATTACATTATAGCATGCATTTCTGTGCTGTCAATAGAAACAGGAAAATTTAGGAAAGGTTTTTTGCATAATCGAGGGCGGCGGCACATATAAGTGAATGAGGCAATAAACAAAGGAGGATTGAAGATGGAAAATCAACTTGAAATGCCCAAACAAGAAGTAAAAGAGCGCCGCCGTCCGCGCCGCCGCCAGATTGTGGTCGCCTGTGCGGTATTGCTGGTTGCCGTAGCGCTTGCACTGAACTTTGTGCTGTTTGGCAACAACAGCGATCCTGTTGATCCGAACGCCCCCGCCGATGACGGAACGGGCGACGGAGGCAGCACCGCAACCAACGAGACCGATGGCTACTTTTCCGCCACGCAGGTCAGCCGCCAGCGCGCACGTGACGAGGCGCTGGAGGTGCTGCAAAGCGTAGTGGATAACGAAAACGCAGACGAGGCAACCAAAACAGGAGCCCTGCTTGAGATCTCCCAATTGGCAAAGGAGATGGAGGCAGAGGCAAATATTGAGGCAATGGTGCTTGCCAAAGGATTTGAGCAGTGTGTGGCGATCCTCAACGGCGAGACCTGCTCGGTGGTGGTGAACGGTGAGAGTCTGCAGCCAAATCAGATCTCCCAAATCAACGAGATCGTTTACGAGCAAGCAGGTATTTTGCCCGCCAATGTACGTATTGTGACAAAATAAGAAATAACACCACCCGCCATGCGGGTGGTGTTATTTCTTTGTCGAGCCTGTTGCGTTGCCGTTTCTCTGCGGGTTTTACCCCGCAGAGGGGCAGACAACGAGTTCCCACAAAAGCTGAAATTCCGCGCGAGAGTGAGGGAGTTGCCAACCTTGTAGCTGGGCGGGAATGATACAAACTCGATTCGGGGCCTGACATTCTCGCCAATGCGGTGTCAAAAGGCTTGCAAATATCCACATATTCACTGCGCCCTTTTTATTTGTGCTGTTCTTTATCATAATTTATCGTAAAATGAGCTTTGCAAATTTTGCCGCTGTAGGGCGTTCTTTCATTGCCGTGCGCTTTCTTGACTTTTTTCGCCGTATGCTTTATAATAAGGGTATACATTATGATATAAGCGGATAAGACAAGGGAGATAAATATATGAAAACCAAGCTGAAGATGCTGAGGCTGCTGGCAGTGCTTTGCTGCCTTGCGCTGCCCTTGCTTACCTCCTGCGGTGAGTGTAAGCACAAGGAGACCGAATGGATCGATGAGATCGAGGCGACCTGCGCGGTGGCAGGCACAAGGGTGAAGACCTGCACCAAATGCGGCGCCGAGGTCGATCGCGAGCAGTATAGCACGGGGCACCGTTATCAAAGCGGTGCGTGCATCTATTGCGGTCGCGCCGAGCTGGGCAGTAATTATTATGAATACCGTGAGATCACGCTAGATGGTGTTACGGGATATGAGGTGGTCTATTACGGCAACAGCACTGCGGTAAATGTTGAGATCCCCGCGCTGCGCAACGGTAAGCCCGTGCTTTCTGTTGCAGCGGGCGCCTTTCAGAATAATAAAAACATTACGTCACTGACCGTGAGCAGAAATGTAAGGCAGATCGGTGAGGGCGCCTTTGCGGGCTGCGAGCTGCTGGAGACCGTCACCTTCCATGAAAGCAGCGAGCTGACCGTGATCGGCGAGAGCGCGTTTGCGGGGTGCGTGGCATTACGGTCCTTTGCCTTTCCCGTGGGCGTTACCGCCATTCCCGCACTGCTGTTTGAAGGGTGCACGGCACTGACCACGGTCGTGCTGCATGATGGCATACTCTCTCTTGGCGAGGATGCGTTTGCCGACTGCGAGAATATTGCATACAGTGAGGTGGACGATGCCAAATATCTCGGCACGGAAAACACCCCGCACCTGCTCTTTGTGTGCGTTACCGATAAAACGGTCACCGATTTTACGGTCCCCGCCGATACCAAGATCGTTGGCGCGGGGGCGTTTGCGGGCTGCACCGAACTTGAGACCGTAAGCCTTCCCGAGGGGGTGCTTTCGCTTGGCATTTCCGCCTTTTCGGGCTGCGAGGCATTGCAGGAAATTACCTTGCCCGCAACACTGCAAAAAATAGAGCCCTATGCCTTTGCCGGGTGCACTGCGCTGCGCTCGATCGATATTCCCGTTGCCACCGCGCACATCGGCGAGCACGCATTTGATGGTTGTGCAGCGCTTTCGGAGATTATCCTGCCAAACGGTGTGAAAACCGTGGGATCATTTGCTTTTCTTGGCACGGCGCTCACCTATACCGAGGCGGGCGGCGGCAAGTATCTCGGTAATGCCGAAAACCCCTATGTTGTGCTGGTGGATACCGTGGCAGAGATCACCGCGCTTACCATCCATGACGAGACCCGCGTGATCGCCAACGGCGCGCTGGCGGATAGCAATGCGGTAGGTGATCTTACCGTAATTGAGATCGGCGCCAATATTCAAACCATTGGCACGCTTGCCTTTGCGGGCTGTACATCGCTCGCGGAGGTCACCTTTGCGGCAGGCGAGGGATGGCTTGCGGCAATGACGTATGAGGAAAACGCCGTTGCCATGACCGTGAGCGACCCCGCCGCGAACGCCGCAGCGCTGACGGGTGCTTATAAATACTATTATTGGTATCGTTGACCCAAAAGGGGGTTGAGCCAAGCTGCTTGGCTCAACCCCCTTTTATTGTAATCGGTAAAATAATCAAAATGAGTGACAAATCCCTTAAAAATGTCGTTGCAATATAAATAAAAATATGCTATACTAAAATTAATTACTATAAAAGGGGGGATACGATGCTAACGACCTTGCTTTCAGCTGGGCTTTGCGGCATAGACGGCTTTTTGGTGACCGTGGAGTGTGATGCGCAGGAGCGCCTTGGCGAATTTGAGATTGTAGGTCTCCCCGATGCCGCCGTAAAGGAGGCAAAGGAGCGTGTGCGTACCGCAAGCTATAACAGCAGCTTTCGCTTTCCCGCCCTTTCCCTTACCGTCAATTTAGCCCCCGCCAACCGCAAAAAGGAGGGCTCCGGCTTTGATGTGGCGATCCTTGCGGGGATCCTGCGGTGTGCGGGACTCATTGACCGCGGCCTGAATCTTTCTCGCACCTGCCTGATCGGCGAGCTTTCGCTTTCGGGTGCCATTCGCCCTGTGCGCGGCGTGCTTTCGATGTGTGTGGCGGCGCGCGATGCTGGTCTTACCGAAATTTTCGTGCCTGCGGAGAATGCGCAGGAGGCTGCTGCCGTTGCGGGCATGCGGGTCTACCCCTTAACCGATATGAAAGCGCTGGTGGCACACCTCAATGGGGAGGAGAGAATCACCCCTGTTTTGTCCGATTTTTCGGATTTTAACGCCGCCGCACAGAGTACCGCGCTCGATTTTGCCGACGTGCGCGGGCAGAGCATGGCAAAGCGCGCGCTGGAAATCGCCGCCGCGGGCGGACATAACATATTGCTAATCGGGCCACCGGGCACGGGCAAATCGATGCTCGCGAAGCGCCTGCCCACCATCCTACCGCCCCTTTCCTTTGAGGAGGCGATCGAAACCACCAAGATCCATTCGGTTGCGGGCACACTGCCCGAAGGAAGGTCGCTGCTTGCTGCGCGCCCCTTCCGCGCACCGCACCACACCATGTCGGCAGTCAGCCTTGTGGGCGGCGGTGCCAATCCTGCCCCGGGCGAGGTGTCGCTCGCGCACAACGGCGTGCTCTTTCTTGATGAGCTGCCCGAATTTCCAAAGACCGTGACCGATACCCTTCGCCAGCCGCTTGAGGATAGGCGCGTGACCATCACCCGCGCCGCGGCGCGCGTAACCTTCCCGTGCTCCTTTATGATGGTGGGCGCCATGAACCCCTGTCGGTGCGGCTATTACGGGCATCCCACCAAGCCCTGCACCTGCTCGCCCGCCGATGTGAAGCGCTACATTTCGCGTATCAGCGGACCGCTGCTTGACCGCATCGATATCGAGGTAGAGCTCCCCTCGCTTTCTTATGAGGAGCTTGCCGCGCGGAATGCCGCTGCAGAGACCTCTGCTACCGTGCGTGCGCGTGTGCTGCGTGCAAGAGCATTTGCGAAGGCACGCATGCAGGGCGAGAAAAATATCTTTTGCAACGCACAGCTTGATGCCGCGGCGATCCGCAAATATTGTGTGACCGATGCGGCGGCAGGGGCGCTGCTGCAAAGCGCTTATGACCGCATGGGACTTTCCGCTCGCGGGTATGACCGCGTGATGCGCGTGGCGCGCACCATTGCCGATCTTGATGAGAGCGAAACGATAGGCGCTGCACATATTGCCGAGGCGATACAGCTGCGCAGTCTTGATAAAAAATACTGGAATTAACAGTTACCATGGAAAGGAAATAAAATTATGTCGAGCACCAAATACATTTCTCCGTTTTCTACCCGTTATGCCTCCGATGAGATGCAATACCTGTTTTCTGCGGATAAAAAGTTTAAGACCTGGCGCCGCCTGTGGATCGCGCTTGCCGAGGCGGAGCAGCAGGCGGGGCTCCCCATTACCGATGAGCAGATCGCCGAGATGAAGGCACATGCCGAGGACCTTGACCTGGAGCTTGCCGCCGCATACGAGAAAAAGCTCCGTCACGACGTGATGGCGCACATTCACGCTTGGGGAGATGTCTGCCCCAAGGCGCGCCCCATCATCCACCTTGGTGCAACCTCCTGCTACGTGGGTGACAATACCGATATGCTCATTCTCAAGGAGGCGCTTTTGCTGGTGCGTGGAAAGCTTGCGCGCGTGATGCAAAATCTGCGCGATTTCGCTCTCAAATATAAGGCTCTGCCCACGCTCGGCTATACGCACCTCCAGCCCGCGCAAATGGTAACGGTGGGCAAGCGCGCCACGCTCTGGCTTTACGATCTGGTGCTGGATTATCACGATCTTGAATATGTTCTCTCCACCCTCGCGCTGCTTGGCTCAAAGGGCACCACGGGCACGCAGGCAAGCTTTATGGAGCTTTTGGATGGCGACGGTGAAAAGATTGATGCCATCGAGGCATATATTGCAAAGGCGATGGGCTTCCAAAGGGTGGTGCCCGTGAGCGGTCAGACCTACACCCGTAAGTTTGACAGCCGCGTGCTGCACGTGCTTTCGGGCATTGCGCAAAGCGCTTATAAATTTTCAAACGATATGCGTATTCTCCAATCCTTTAAGGAAATGGAGGAGCCCTTTGAAAAGAACCAGATCGGCTCCTCTGCCATGCCCTACAAGCGCAATCCCATGCGCTGTGAGCGCATGGGCGCACTCTGCCGCACGGTCATTTCCGACGTATCCAACACCGCCATTACCGCTTCTACCCAATGGTTTGAGCGCACGCTGGACGACAGCGCCAACCGCCGCATTGCCATTTCCGAGGGATTTCTTGCGGTGGATGCCATTCTCAATGTCTTTATCAATGTCACCGACGGGCTTGTGGTCTACCCCAAGGTCATTGCCTCGCGCGTGGCGGCGGAGCTGCCCTTTATGGCTTCCGAAAATATCCTCATGGAGGCAGTGAAGCGCGGCGGTGACCGCCAGACCCTGCATGAGGCGATCCGCGAGCACGCCATGGCGGCGGGCCACATGGTCAAGGAGGAAGGGCAGGCAAACGACCTCCTCGAGCGCATTGCGGGTGACGCACGCTTCGGACTTGACAAAAACGATATTGAAAAGCTTTTAAACCCTGCCGATTATATTGGCAGATGCCCCGAGCAGGTGGAGCACTTTATTGCGACCGAGGTCGATCCTATTCTTGCCACCACCGAAACCATCGGGGGCGCGGCACTGACCGTATGATCCATTTAAAATTTCAGTACACCAAGGAGGCGTCTTATGGCAAACGTGCGCGAGCTTGAAATAAAAAATCTGCCCGATCTGCGCGAAATGCTCTATACCGTTACGGGTATTTGCGGCACATGTGTGGCGTTTCATGAGAAAAAGCAGGGCTTTTACCAGCATATCTCCTACGGGCGCTTGCGCGAGGAAGCGGAGGCGCTCGGCACAGCGCTCGGCGGGCTGCTGCCCGCGGGGGCGCGTGTGCTGATCATCGGCAAAAGCAGCTATCCGTGGGCGCTTGCCTATCTCACAATGCTTTGTGGGGTAGGGCTGCCCGTTCCAGCTGATGAGGGGCTTGGTGCCGAGGAGCTTGCGGCGCTTGTCCGAGAGGCGGATATCGGTGCCGTGCTGTATGATGCCGCTGCGTCGGCGCGCGTACAGACGCTAAAGGATATTCCCACCGTTTGCTTTGATGCCTTTTCGCAATTGATCGAGGCGGGGAGAGCCGCCGTGCAGGCGGGGGATCGCAGCTTTCGCAGCAAATCGATCGACCCGCATGCGCCTGCCGCCGTGTTTTATACATCGGGTACCACGGGGCGCGCCAAGGGTGTGGTGCTCTCACATCAAAATATTCTTGCAACCCTGTCGGCGCTTGGTAAGGTGCAGCCCGTGACTGAGGAGGATATCTTCCTTTCGGTCCTGCCGATTTCCCATGTCTATGAATGTGTATTGGGATTGCTTTTGCCGCTTTCCCGCGGTGCCTCGGTTGCCTTTGCCGAGGGCGTTGGTACACTGATGCGCAACATGCGCGAGATACACCCCACCTGCATGGTGACCATTCCGTATCTTGCCGAAAGGATATATGATAAATTCTGGCAGCTGGTGATGCAAAGCGGTGACGAGACCGCGGTACGCCGTGCCATTGCCGTATCCGATCCCGTCCGTCCCCTGTCGGCGCGTCAGACCTTAAAGGAGCGTCTGCTGGCATCGGCGCGAGAGCCCTTTGGCGGCGCGCTCCGTTATATGCTTGTGGTGGGTGAGTTTCTTCCTGCCGCCCTTTGTAAGGGGCTTCGACAGATCGGCATTTTTGCGGCACAGGGCTATGGTATGACCGAGTGTGCGGGGCTTGCCGCCATCAACACGCCAGATTGCTACCGTGACGGCACGGTCGGCACGGCGCTCCATGGCATCACGGTCGATATTTACAGCAAGCAGCCCGATGGCAGCGGAGAAATTCGCTTGAAGGGCGATAGCGTGATGCTTGGCTACGACAAGGATGAGGCACGCACCGGAGAGGCGCTGCGCCACGGCTGGTACTACACGGGCGATTTCGGCAGGATCGATGCCGAGGGCTTTTTGCACATCATTGGCAGAAAGCAGAATTGTATTGAGCGCGCCGACGGCACGCTGGTCTCGCCCGAGGAGCTGGAGCTTTTAATTTCTCAAAGCCCGCTGGTGCGCGAGGTCGTAGTGGCAGGCGTGCTTGACAGCGAGGTCAAGGATTATGAGCCCGCCGCGCTGATCTTACCTGATCTTACCCACGCCGCGGAGCTTTTTGGCATTGACCACACCAGAGAGGAGCTTGAGGCAGCCGTTGGCGAGTGGCTGGGCGAGCTCAACCGCACGCTGCCCCCTGCCGCGCAAATTACGCTGTTTGCCCTGCGCGATACCCCCTTCCCGAAAAATGCCGCGGGGCGCCTGCTGCGCGCCGCACTTGCCGCCGAGCTTTCTGCGGCAATGCATACCTGAAAAAATTTAGGAGAGAAACAGATGAGCAAAAAAGTGATTATCTGCAGTGATAGTACAAGCGACCTCAATGCGGAATTGATCGAAAAATATGATATTAAGACCTTGCGTCTTACGGTAAACCTCGGCGGTAAGGCATACACCGATGGTCTGGATATTGACCCCGATATGATCTACCGTCATTATGAGGAGCACGGCGAGCTGCCCAAGACCGCCGCGCCGAATATCGCCGCATTCTGCGATTTTTTTGAGGAGCACATCAAAAACGGCTGTGCCGTGGTGTTTTTCACCATTAGCGCAGAAATGTCCTCCACGCACAACAATGCGCGCCTTGCTGCTGCCAATTATCCCGATGTGTATGTGGTGGATACCAGAAACCTCTCCACGGGTGGCGGTCTCTTGGTGGTAGCCGCGGCAGAAATGGCAAAGTCGGGCATGGCGGCGGCGGATATTGCACGCGAGAGTGCCGCGCTGGTCGATGCCGTGGATGCCTCCTTTGTGATCGATAACCTTGAATTTTTACATAAGGGCGGCAGATGCTCTGCCATTGCCGCACTCGGTGCCAATCTACTGCAGCTAAAGCCCTGCATTACCGTTAAGGGCGGCAAAATGGGTGTTGCGAAAAAATATCGCGGCAAGTTCTCGCGCGTGCTGCAGCAATACATTGCCGACCGCATCGGCGACGGCTCGGAGCTTGATCTTTCCCGTGTGTTTGTCACGCATGCGGGCTGCGATGAGGAGATCGTCAATCAATGCCTTGCGCAGGTGAAAAGCGCCGCACCGTGGGGGGAGGTTCACCTTACCCGTGCGGGCTGTACCGTATCCTCGCATTGCGGCAGAAACACCCTCGGTGTGCTGTTTATGCGCAAGCCCAAGGCATGATAAGGAAAACCGAAGGTGCCGCCGCAAGGTCGGTAGGTGCCTTCGGTTTTTGCGTTGCTTTGTGATATTTTCGTAAAAGAGGGAGGGGCAAGCATGACAGAGGTGACGGTCAAAGGTAAGAAGCCAAATGCATCAAAATTACTGTCCTATGGCTTTGAAAAGCGGGAGGATCAATATAGCTGCTCGCGGGACATTGTAGGCGGTCAAATGCGTATAACGGTGGTCATTACATCGGAGAAAAGAATGCTTACCGAGGTGATCGACAAAAGCACCGATGAGGAATATGTGCTGCACCGCGTTGCCGA
>CAZOWH010000024.1:0-5721 GCA_964583425.1 uncultured Lachnospiraceae bacterium | reverse complement strand
CCGAGGTGATCGACAAAAGCACCGATGAGGAATATGTGCTGCACCGCGTTGCCGATGCGGCGGGGCGCTTTGTTGGGCAGGTGCGGGCTGAATATGAGGCGACGCTTGGGGATATTTTGGAAAAATGCTTTGATGTCGATGTGTTCAGGCAGGAGCAGTCCAAAAGGATGATCGCCTATATGCGGGAAAGGCATTTGATTGGGGCAGGACCTCTGCCGATTATGCCAAGTATCGCGACATATATCCCGAGATATTTTACGAAAAAATCGTGGAGCGCGGGCTTTGCACGGGTGGGCAGCGGGCTTTGGATCTTGGCACGGGAACCGGTGTGCTGCCGCGGAATATGTATCGTTACGGTGCCACGTGGACGGGCACGGATATTTCGGAAAACCAGATCGCCGAGGCAAAGCGCTTGGCAGCGCAGTCCCATATGAATATCGATTTTCAAGCAATTGCAACGGAAAAGCTGGCGTTTCCCGATCACACCTTTGATGTGATCACCGCCTGCCAATGCTTTTGGTATTTCGATCACGAACGGGTCATGCCAAGGCTATCTGCCATGCTGAAGCCAAACGGGAGATTGCTGATCTTATATATGGCGTGGTTGCCCTTTGAGGATCGCATCGCGGGCGCAAGTGAGGCGTTGGTGCTAAAATACAGCCCAAGCTGGTCGGGTGCGCGAGAGACCCAAAAACCGATCGATATCCCCAATGTTGCATATGATTATTTTGATATGGTCGGGCATGAGGAATATCATCTTTCGGTGCCGTTTACGCGGGAGACCTGGCATGGGAGATTGCGCGCCTGCCGCGGCGTGGGTGCTTCGCTTTCCGAAAGGGAATTGGCACAGTGGGACCGTAAGCACAGGGCGCTGCTCGCAGAGATCGCACCCGCGGAATTTGAGGTGCTGCATTATGCGGCGGTGGCTGAGTTAAAGGTTAAAAAGTGAGGGGATAAGGCATGAATATCGAATGGAACGCACAAAATTATAGGGATAGCTTTTCCTTTGTGCCGCAGTACGGCGAGGATGTCATGAGCCTGCTGACCGTGCCGCTTGGCAGCTACGTGATCGACCTCGGATGCGGGAACGGCACACTTACGAAAAAGCTTGCCGATCAGGGCTATGCGGTAACAGGCATTGACGCATCAAAGGAAATGATCGCACTTGCAAGGATGGAGTACCCCGCATGGACGTTTTTAGAGGGAGATGCACGTGCCTTTCGCTTGGAGCGGCAGGCAGATGCCATTTTCTCCAATGCTGTATTTCACTGGGTCGATGAAAAGGATCAGGCGGCAATGCTTGCCAATATCGCGGAGCAACTGCGCTGGGGAGGCGAGCTGGCTTGTGAGTTTGGTGGGTACGGCTGCGGCGAGGCGGTGCACGCTGCCTTAGAAAAACGCTTTGCTGCAAGAGGTCTCACCTATCCGCGAACCTTCTATTTTCCCACCGTCGGACAGTATGCGCCCATGCTTGAGCAGCAGGGCTTGCGTGTCGAATTTGCCACCCTGTTTGATCGTCCCACCGTGCAAAGATCCGCGCACGGCGTGATCGATTGGATCAATATGTTTGTCACAAAGCCCTTTGAGGGCATGGATGAGACCACCAAGCAGGAGATCCTGCAGGAAACCGAGCATGCGCTTGCCGATCGGCTGCTGATCGATGGCAAATGGTATATCGATTATGTCAGGATCCGCTTAAGAGCAAGGAAGGTAGGATAATAAAATCGGCTGTCTCAAATTATAATTTGAGACAGCCGATTTCTTTTTTATTTTCTTCCTCTTTCGATGAACAGGGGCGATAGGGCAAGTGAAAGCGCCACAACGGCGAGATTTAAAAGGATCGCAATGCCTGCAAAAAGCAGGAGCTTATCAAACGCAAAGCCGAGTATGATCAGCACTGCTGTGGGCGCAATGCCGAAATACACAAACATCACCTGCACCAAGGATTTGATTATTTGCGAGAGACCCGTGGAGAGAGAAAGATCGATAAACATGCCAACGCCATTGGAAAAGGCTCCCACTGAAAGGATCAGAAAAAACCACATCAATGCCTCGGCGGGGTTGGCGCGAAGCGCCAATGCCGATATAAGAAAGGCGGGCAGAAGGTCAAGTGCGCTGTTGACGATACCTCCCGCAAAGGAGAAGAAGACCTTGCGGTGCGCGGTATCGGGCACCATGAAAAAGTGCTCCTGTGCGAGGTCGGTGGAAATGGGATTGCCGAGCGCGCGGAAGAAGGAAAAGCCCGCGAGCACCAGTGCCACGGCAGGGAAAAAGGAGACCTCAAGCCCCCAAAGCATTAGGGCGGAGAGCCCAAGCGCCACGACAAGATAGGTAATGGAGGTTTTGGTAAACACACGGAAATAAGCAAAGCGGAAGCGGTTGTACATCGCCTTGCGAAAATATACGGTGGCACCGAAGCCGCGCGAAAATCCGTCGCGCCGCAGGGTCTCACTACGATCCTTTTTGCGTCGCTTGAGGGTGTTTGCGCTTTGCTGCGCCTCACGCAGGGCAGCCGTTTCCTCCGAGCGCGCCATTGCCTCCTCGTAAAAGTCGGCGCGCTGCTGGCGGATCACCAGCACAAGCACGACCGCGAAAAGGAGCAGCGCCGCAAGTGAGAGCACAAGCCCCGCTGTGTTGCCGGAAAGCGCGCAGAGCACCAATGCCTTTAGCCAGCCCCATACGGGGATGTAGCGTGTGGCGGGTGCATTGAAGAAGCCGGTGGCGGCGGCAATATAGTCGCCGTTATAGCGCTGTGCATACAGGATAAAGGCAACAGCCAGTGCGCCTATCAGCATGTAAAGCGCAGGGCGCAGACGCTTTTTCAGCGTTTCATGCGTGGAGCAAACGGTGTAAAGAAGCACGGAGATCAGCTTTTGGTAGATCAAGAGCAGGAACCAGGCGCCGAGTATGGCAAACGCAACGCCCATGCCAACGCCGAGATTTAGCACCATGTTGGGGATCTGGAATAAGAGATAAGCGGTGGCAATAAAGGAGGTGCTTGCCTGCATTACAAGGCGGAAAAGCAGCACCGATTGCGGGCGCATAGGCGCTTGAAACAGCAAATTGACATCCGCCATTAAGAAGATCGAGCTGCCGCTTTTGTCGGCGGAGAATGCCGCGAAAAAGAGCACGGCAAGCACGATACCGCCTGTGACCAATTCCACAATATCCTGTACCGTTTGGGGGTCAAGCTCCTCTATCGGCTCCTCGGGCAGGGTCTCCTCGTAAAACTCGTCCTCTGCGGGGGTCTCTATCCCCGCTTCGGGCTCCTCCTCAAAGAGTGAGGCAAGCGCCGCCGCGCCAAAGCCGAACACAAAGCCAATGCCGATACAAACCAACAGAAAGACCGCCACCCAGGTGCGGCAGAGCTTGCGAATCTGGTTTTTTACGGCGCGGGTCATATAATATAGGGTCAAGCGCATGACGTTACGCCTCCCCCGCGGGGGCAGCTCCCTCGGTAATGGCGAAGAAAAGATCCTCCAGCCGCTCGCTGCATGCGGTCAGCTCCTCGCGCGTGACATTTGCGCGCAGCACGCCGCCCTGCATAATAAGGGTGCGATCCCACAGCATGTCAATGCTGTCGATCATGTGCGTGGAAACCAGCACCGTTTTGCCGTTTTTGCGCATTTCTGCAATAATTTCCTTCAGCTCTTTAATGGCGTGCGGGTCAAGACCGATCATCGGCTCGTCCATCAGCAACAGCTGGGGGCGGGGCAGGAGCCCGAGACAAAGATTCAGCTTTTGCTGCATGCCCTTTGAGAGCTCGTCGCCAAATTTCTTTTTCTTGTCAGTCAGCTCAAAGCGGTCGAGCAGCTCTGCAACATAATCGCGGTAGTTCGCGAGCTTGTAGGCGCGCGCAATAAATTCCATGTGCTCGGCAACCGTAAGGTTGGGGTAAAGCGAGGGGATCTCGGGAATGTAGCCAAACACGCGCTTTGCCTCTACTGTTTTGTTTGGTATGCCGTCGATCAGAATGTCCCCGTGATAGCGCAAAAAGCCGGTAATGGATTTTAGCAGCGTGGATTTTCCGGCACCGTTTGGCCCCAGTAAAACCGTTACGCCGCCCTTTTCAAGGTGAAATGAAACATCGTTGCAGGCAAGATTTTTGCCGTAGCTTTTGGTAACGTGAGAAACTGTCAGCATGGTATTACTCCTTATTTTTGGTTGTCATATTAATTTTTGTTGCGCAAGCCCTTGGGATAATGGTTTTTCAGCCTGCCACCAACGCACTTACCGCCGCCAAGGGGGGCGCCCTCAAAGAGAACTGCAGTGTAGCCGTTTTTCTCGCCTGCAAGCTCGGGGCAATCGATCTCCTCACCGCGCAGATACTGTGCCACACGCGGGTCGGTGGTGGTAAGGTGTAATTGGCGGCAAAATAAGCTGCCGAGTGCCGAATAGAATTGGTGGTGCGGCTCAATGCGATTTTTTGCACATGTGCCCACACATACGCCTGCTGCAAATACGCCTGCAGGAGGCAGGGGAATATCGGGCGCAAGAAAGATGCCGTCACGTATGCGGCAAAGTCTGCCGTAGGGTGCTTGGGTGAGTGTTTCGGCAAAAAGTGCCGAAACGGTATCGTTTTCCGCACGAGAAAGCGTGGTGGCACCGTCCCTTGCCGGCTTGGTGCTGCCCGCCGCCCCCTGCCGTACCATCAGGGCGAGAAACTGCCCCTCGCCGAGGGAAAGATGCGGATAAAAGCGGCGACAGTGCAACATATCCCGCCCATTTACATCAATGCCGCTTGCCGTGGCGGCAATCACGGCGGGGGAGACGGGAATGAGCGAAAAATCGGGATGCGTATCAAGAAAATGCGCTACGTTTTGCTCATTTTCTTCAAGAGAAAAGGTGCAGGTGGCGTAAAGCAGCTGCCCGCCGGGGGCAACACAGCGCGCGGCGTTTGAGAGGATCTCGCGCTGACGCGCAGCGCAAAGCGCCACGTTTTCCTCGCTCCATTCCTCACCTGCTACCTCATATTTACGGAGCATGCCCTCGCCCGAGCAGGGCGCGTCGGCTACCACAAGATCAAAATATGCACCGTAAAAATCGGCAAGCGAATCGGTTGCAAGATTTGTTACCACGGTGTTGGTAACACCCATGCGCTCGATGTTGCCCTGCAAAATTCTGCATCGTGCGGGCACATATTCGTTGGAAACCAGCACGCCTTGCGCGCCGATCGCGGCGGCAAGCTGCGTGGATTTTCCGCCGGGTGCCGCACAAAGGTCAAGCACGCGCATGCCCGCCTTAACGTTAACTGCCGCAATGGTACTGATGGCAGAGGGATCCTGCATATACAGCATTCCCGCGTGGTGGCAGGGGAGCGCCCCCACCTTTTCCGCGTTGGCGTAATAGGCGTTTTCGGCGAAGCCGAGCGGCTCCGCCTGAAAGGGGAGAAGCGGCAACAGGCGCGCGGCGTCGGTTTTTACAGTGTTTACGCGAAAGGCGCGTACCGCATCCCGCTCCAGCGCGGTGCAGAACGCGGCGTATTCGACTTCATTGAAAAGCTCCCGCATGCGCGCGAGAAATTTTGTTGGGATCATGCGGTATATTTCCACCCTTCTTTGGATATAATACAGTATGTCAAGGCAATACAAGTAAAGTATAACGCGAGGGCGTAAGACTTGTCAATAACTTTTTTCGAAAAAGACTTGACAACAGGCGCTCGATGTGTTATAATAGCAAAGCGAGTGAGGGAAACCTCAGCATTTCGGCTTGCCGGAATGG
>CAZOWH010000023.1:0-17076 GCA_964583425.1 uncultured Lachnospiraceae bacterium | reverse complement strand
TCCCTACCGACAAAACGGCAACGTTTTGGACGGTTTACGTATTCTCAGTTGTAGCCTTTGCGGTGCAAATTCCATTGTGGAAAATTGCTCTTGGCAAAAAGGATACATTGAAAAGTAAGTTCCTCGGTATTCCCGTCATTCACGTTGGAATTACGTATCTGATCATCCAACTGATTGCCTTTGCGTTCTTTATGATCTTCCCGACGCTTCCTGTTTGGTTGGCGGTGATTGTGTGCGCAATTATCCTCGCAATCTCTGCCCTCTGCGCTATAGCGGGGCAAGTGGGCGCAAACGAAATCAATCGCGTAGAAGAAAAGATCAAGGTTAAACGTGTGTTTATCCAATTCTTACAAACCGATATTGAGGCGCTCATCGAAGCAGAATCCGATACCGAAACCAAAGCGGCACTCAAAAAGCTTGCCGAAAAAGTACGCTTCAGCGATCCAATGAGTCACGAAATGCTTGGTGAGTTAGAATCGAGAATTTCCAACAAGGTTGAGGAAATGAAAACGGCTGCGGATAAGAAAGCTCTCGTTAGTGAAATTGACTTGCTTTTGATTGAGAGAAATAAAAAATGCAGAATTTTAAAGGAGTAACGCTATGGCAAGAGTAAGAGATATGCAAGGCTGTCCGGCTCACCTTGTAACACTAAAATCCGATGGAAAGAGGAGGCATCCGGCTCATTGTATTTTTGCGGAAGGCTTAGGAAAAGAAAGAATGTGTACAGCCGAACTATGTCCGTTGCACGGCTTGCATTGCAAAAGCGCCGCTCGATGTGATTTTTATGAAGAAAGGGATAGCAAACATGGATGAACTGTATAAGTTACTAATAATGTTTAACGCCGGTACGCCAAGAACACGCAATAGCTTATTACGAGTGTACGGCATCACCGTCGCTCTCATTGAAAGCGCATTAAAACAGGGATGCATTATGGAAACTACACCTACGGATGACGGAGAAATCAGATATTTAATTACACCCAAAGGACAAAAAAGATTATAACGTTAAAATATATAAGGAGATCTGACAATGAAACAATTAACTTGCGAAATGTGCGGAAGCACGGAACTTGTAAAACAGGACGGATTTTTTGTATGCCAAACCTGCGGAACAAAGTATTCCGTTGAAGAAGCGAAAAAGATGATGATTGAGGGAACGGTAGAGGTGCAAGGCACTGTTAAAATCGACCAAAGCAGCACAATAGCCAACTACCTTGAAATGGCAAAATTGGCAATGGAAGCAAAAGATGCAGACGAAACAGAAAAATATGTATCTAAGATTTTAGAGCTCGATTCAAACAATTACCTTGCATGGATATATAGAGCAAAAACAATTGGATTAGATTCCTCGCTCGAAAACGACAAAATAAAAACAGCGATTGTTGCCGCAAAAAAAGCAATAGATTTAACATCAAGCGAAAAAAAAGAACATGTAGCCAATGAATTGATGGAAACTATAGTGGCCCAAAATATTGGTTTGATAAATATTGCCAAACGGCTACCGCTTGCGTCCGGAATCTCACACATTCACAGATTAATGCTGCAATGGATATTTATAGTTAAAAGTCTTCCATCTACATCTGTTAAAAACATTAAAAAGCAAATTGATCTGTGCGAAAACATGTGCAATGCATCCAAGGCGGCATTCGCCCCTGCCGATCGGATGATTCATGCAGCTGCAATGGGTTCAAACAACCATACACCGTATCATATAACATTCGCTAATGAATTATCTTCTAAAATCAAAGCGGAAAATCCTAATTACGAACCTCCAAAAAAGAGTGGCTGCTATGTCGCAACCTGTGTCTACGGCTCTTACGATTGTCCTCAGGTATGGACTCTCCGTCGTTATCGTGATGACACACTCGGCTCTACTTGGTATGGAAGAGTGTTTATCCGTACCTACTACGCAATCAGCCCGACTCTCGTAAAGTGGTTCGGCAATACAAATTGGTTCAAAAAGTTGTGGAAAGGCAAGCTTGACCGTATGGTCGCAAAGCTCCAATCTAATGGCGTTGAAGGCACTCCTTACGAAGATAAAAATTGGTAATACAAACTGCACTCCGAGGCAGGTTCTGCCTCGGAGTGTTTTTTTGTGATTTTTTATTAAAAACTGTAGTCCCGACTTGAACACACACCTGTCGGGCAGCCCGATCGTGCAGGACGGCAAGCTCGTCGGCGCGGCGATGCGCATTTTTGTCGATGCCCCCACCACGGGCTACGGCATCTTTATTGAGAATATGCTGGCAAATATGACGAAGGCGCCGGGGTGAAACTGCGGGAGGAGCAAGCGTTTTGCGTTCCTGCAAAACGCCGTTTGCTCGCGAAGTGAATTGGCTTAGATTTATTCGCTCTGAACGCCTCTTAAACCAATTTCCCGCGGAATTGTATAACTCTCAAATTGAGGATTTTGCCAATTCTCTTTTCGTCATACTCATTTTTCGCCTCAAATTGAGGTTCTTTTCTATTTTGTAAGCCTTTTCCTTCAAGGCATAGAAAAAGAGCTGTCTCAAATGCTCTTAAAATCGCATTTGAGACAGCCCCATGATTTTACAAATTTAAAGCACTTTTTCTCTAAACGCCTTGGGCGAAACACCCACCCGCGATTTAAACGCGCGGCTAAAATAAAGCGCATCGTGAAATCCCATCATTTCGCTGATCTGTGAAATACCCAATTGGGTATTTCGCAGCTGCTCCTTGGCGGCAGAAATTCGCAGATCCATAATATATTGGTGCATGCTTTTTCCAATTGCATTCTTAAATAAGTGCGCCGCCCGACTCTCACTGAGCCCTATTTTTTGGGCAACACCTGCAACAGTCAAGGTGCTTTGCCAATTTGAATTGATATATTCCACCATTTTCACAACTGCTTGGGGATAAGCCATCGACCCTTTCCCCGTACACTCCGAAGCCAAAGAGGAAAGAAATTCAATCAGATTTCCCCGTGCGGCGACCTGACATTTATCGGTATTGACAGAATGCTTGTATATCATTTTTTTAAAGCAGGCTGCCACCTCATCCTCGAAGGGGGCTTGATATATACCACCGTGGATGCCCAGCTGGCTCAGTATCCCTTCGGCGCCGTTTCCGGAAAAATGGAGCCAAAAGGTGGTGGCACATTTTCCCTCCTCAAATGAGTACCATTGCTTTACGTTTGGAGGATATACAACAAACTGCCCCTTTGTCATGATGAACTCCGTGTTATTGTATAAGCAGGTGCACTCACCCTCGGCTATATACAGTATATGATAATCTACCCTACCTGCATTGCGCACCACCGTATAAGACTTTCCCCTGCTGTGCTGGATATTGCAGCTGTTTATGTTAATATACTCAACAGAAGAAAAATTTGTAGTATCGTACAAGGCACCGTCATAAATCATTTCTTTATCCTCCAAAGCGATCAATTACATAATACCACAAATGACCCAACTTGTAAATAGCAGCTTTTTCCATATAAACAACCGCTTTTTGAATTGCTTGCCGTACAGAGACATGCTATAATGCTATTGAAAATAAACCGCAAGGGGGAGTACATCTTATGAAAAAATTTGCATTTATCGGCGCGGGCAGCCTAAAATTCACCACCAGATGCATCCGTGACCTTTTGCTGTTTCCCGCCTTTGATGCGTGCGAATTCGCACTGATGGACGTCAACCGTCACAATCTTGACTACATCGTGCAGTGCGTACAAAAAATATTACGCGAAATGGGGCGCGAGGAAACCTGCAGGATCACCGCCACCATGGACAGAGCCGAGGCGCTGAAGGGTGCGGACGGTGTTTTGTGCACCGTATTCAACGGCGACGTTGACATTTGGCAATACGATATTCTGATTCCCAAGAAATACGGCGTAGATATCAATGTTGGCGACACAAGAAGCGTTTCGGGCATTTTCCGCGCCCTGCGCAATATCCCGCTGATGCTGGATATCTGCCGCGATATCGAAAAATACTGCCCGCACGCGGTATTTCTCAATTATACCAACCCAATGTCCATGCTTTGCGGCGCCATGCAAAAGCACTCAAACGTTGAGGTAACGGGTCTTTGCCACAGCGTGCAGGGCACAATAGAGATGCTGGCGGGCTGGCTGAACATCCCCAAGGATGAGGTGGATTACAAGTGCATGGGCATCAACCATCTCGCCTTCTACACCGAGCTGAAGCACCGCGGAACCGACCTGTATCCCGCCCTGCGTGAGCTGGTGACGTCCAATCCCGACATCTACAACGAGGAGCAGGTGAGAAACGAAATGTTTCTTAAGCTTGGCTACTACGTAACCGAATCGAGCGGTCACAATTCCGAATACAATCAATGGTTCAGAAAGCGCCCCGACCTGATCGAAAAATATTGCACGCACTCCACGGGCTGGAACCCGGGTGAGCATGCCTATTCTCTGAACCTGAGAAGAGAGAGAAAGGCAGATCCCACACAGCAGTATATTGAATTTTTGAACAAGGAAGTAAAGAAAACAAAAAGCTACGAATACGCGGCAGATATTTTCAACGCGCGCCTCGGTGACGGTAAGCCCTTTATCTTTAACGGAAACGTGCTGAACCGCGGCTCTATCCCCAATCTCCCCGAGGATGCCTGTGTGGAAATTCCCGTGGTGGTTGACCGCATGGGCTTCAAGCCCACCATGGCAGGCAAGCTGCCCGAGCATCTTGCCATTCTTGCCAATACGACCGCGAGACTCGAAAATCTTACAATCGAAGCGGCAATGAAAAAGAGCAAGGAAACGGTTTACTACGCCGTATACAACGACCCGCTGACCTCTGCCGTTTGCTCGCTTGACGAGATCAAGCAAATGTGCGACGAGCTCTTTGAAGTCAACCGAGATTTTTTGCAGGGCTACAACTAAGCTGCGTCATGTTCCCTGTTGCATCCATATAAGCGGTACCGTCTTAACGCAAAAGGCAATATCAAACCGATTTTCGGAATGATATTGCCTTTTGTATTTAAAAGCTCATGCTTTTAAAATTGCTCTGCGGTATGCGCCGGGCGGAAGCCCCACGTATTTTTTGCAAAATGCATTAAAATAGTATTCGTTGCGAAAGCCCATTACCTCGCTGATCTCACAAAGCGAAAGCTCGGTTTCCGAAAGCAGGCGCTCGATCTCCATGCAGCGCTTTTGGCGGATGTATACGGCAACGGAGACCCCCTCCGCCTGACGAAACGTACGCGCAAGCTGCTTTTCGCTGATATAACAATACGCAGCAACCTCCGATACCGCTATATTGTGACGAATATTATCCTCAATGTACTGCTTGGCGATTGCCAAACGGTCATTTTCCCACATCGTATCATGCGATACGCCCTTGGCTTCCTTCCGCACGATCTTACGCATACAGTACACCACGCAGTCAAGCATACGGCTTTTGATTACGGTACGATAATGCGACGCACGGTCACGGCGTTCCTCAACAATGCTTTTGAGACACGCCATCAGCGCCGCGGAAATCCGCACCACGCCATAGGTGCCCGCGATCTTGGATCCCCACCCATGCACATCACGTGCGGCACGAAAGCAGATCGCATATTTTACGGTATCGGGTGCAAAGTCGGCGGTGCGGTGCTCTACCTCGGGTGCGATCCACAAAAGCTCGCCCGCTTCTACCGTTACACGTTTGCCGCCAAGCTCGTATACCTGATGGCCGCACTCGATCATATGTATTTCCACATCGGAATGGTAATGTCTTTTTTTCGTAATATGCGCACGGTCACTCTCAAAGGAAATATGCTTTAAAAGGCATCTGTCGATCCCAAGCTCACGCCAATCACTGTCGCAGCCGCCCAATCCGCTCTCGGTATAATGGTACAGAATCCTCATATTATCCCTCCTTTGCTGACATTATTATACCCGCGCCTCGGCAATAAGTAAAGATATATGTCCGAAATTTATAAAATTCTGTCGTGATATTATATTGAAACCGCAAGGCTACAGTGCTATAATAAGCTCAAGCAATAAAAGGAGGCATCGCATGGATATCTTCACCACCATGATCACCCCCTATCGGTCCGATGGTAGCATTGATTACGATACCGCATCGGCTTACGTGGATTGGTATTTTGAAAGCGGCATTGACGGCATTTTTGCCGTATGCCAGTCAAGTGAGATCTTTTATCTCTCACTTGAGGAGCGCGTGACGCTCAACCGCCTTGTTTACACACGGGCGAAGGAGCTTGAACAACAGCGCGGCAAACGCTTTACCGTTGTTTCCTCGGGTCATGTAAGCGACACGCTTGTGGGGCAGATCGAGGAGCTGAATGCCATTTGGAAATCGGGCACCGATGCGCTTATTTTGATCACCAACCGCCTTGACCCAAACAACGAGGGCGACGAGGTGTGGATCGAAAACTGCAAAAGGCTGCTTACGGCACTCCCCACCGAGGCGCGCTTGGGGCTTTACGAATGCCCCTACCCCTACAAGCGCTTGGTGACATCCAAAATACTTGATTTTTGCCTGCAAACGGGTAGATTTGATTACATGAAGGATACCTGCTGCGACCTTGCCACCATTAAGGCGCGCTGCCGTCAGCTGCAGGGCAGCGGCTTTAAGCTGCTGAACGCCAACTGCCAAACTCTGCTTACCTCCCTGCTGGCGGGTGCTGAGGGCTACTGCGGCATTATGTGCAATTACCACCCGCGGCTTTACGCATGGCTGGGGGCGAACCTTAACAAAGCACCCAAAACCGCCGCGTTGGTGCAGGCGGTACTCGGCTCACTCGGCTTTACCGAGGGAGGGCTGCCCTACCCCCTTTCTGCCAAATACCACATGGGGCTTTGCGGCATGCCAAGCGCGGATATTGCCCGCAACCGTAAGGGTGAGCAGCTGAGTGACTACGCACGCGACTGCGTGTCACAAATGAAGCTTGCAACCGATGCACTTGAACGCTATCTGATTGAGAGAGGTGAGCTGTTATGACGGGACACACATCCTGGAGTCATCACCCCTATCGCCCGTTTTTAACCGAGGTGGGGGATATATACATCTGCCGCATTGTCCCTACCGAGGATCGCATTCATTTTGAGTGGCTTGGCAGCGAGGGACACTACGCGGTTTATTATCGCGTGCGCGGCGAAGGGGAATTTTTGCACCATTCCACCACGACCGACTGCTTTTGTGACATCAAAGGGCTGAAACCCGATACCGACTACGAATTTTTTGTCACCGCGGGCGAGAAAAAAAGCCGCGTGCGCTTGGCACGCTGCGGAGAAACGGTTGGCACGGTGGTCAATTATCTGCACCCCGCGGATGAGGCGTATGCCTTTTCGGGTCGCTACCTCTGCTCCCCCTCCCTCCTGTGCCATCCCGACGGGTATCTGCTCGCCTCAATGGATCTTTTTGCGCCCGACCATCCGCAAAACCTTACTCTGATCTACCGCTCCGATGACGGCGGTAAGACCTGGCACTACCAAAGTGAGCTGATGCCATGCTTTTGGGGTAAGCTGTTTTTGCACCGCGGTGAGCTATATATGCTCTCCTGCTCCACCGAATACGGCGACCTTTTGATTGGAAGATCCACCGACGGCGGCAAGAGCTTTTCCGCCCCCGTTACGCTCCTGCGCGGCTCAAACGCCAAAAACGGCAATGCGGGCGTGCACAAGAACCCGCAAAACATGCTCTGCTTTGGCGGCAGACTTTACGGCACGCTCGAATGGGGCACGTGGTCAAACAAGGAATACGGTCACGCGGCAATGGTCATGTCCTGTGACGAAAATGCCGACCTGCTTGACCCCGCAAGCTGGCATTTTACCGAGCCGCTGAAATTCGCCCCGTTTGTGCCCGAATTAAAGGATCTTCCCTCCAAAACCATGACGATAGAGGGCACGCTGACGGTCTCCCCCGAGGGTAAGCTCTTAAACATCATGCGCTTTGGCAAATACAACACCGCCATCGTCTTGGAGGTAAATACCAAGGACCCCGACGCGCCCCTCACCTTCTCTCGTTTGATGGATTTTTCGGCAAACTACTCCAAGTTTATGATCAAGCAAGACCCCCAAACGGGCTATTATTACACGGTTGGTACAAGAGTGTACGACCCCGAAAAATTGCGCGCGAGAAATTTGCTTTCGCTGATGCGCTCGCGCGATCTTGTCAGCTGGGAGGTCGTTTCCGATCTGCTTGACTACAGAGACCAAAGCGAGGAGCTGGTGGGCTTTCAGTACGTTGATTTTGAGATCGAGGGGGAGGACATCATCTTCCTTTGCCGCACCGCCATCAACGGCGCGCACAATTTCCACGATGCAAATTATTCCACCTTTCACCGCATTAAGGATTTTCGCAGCCTTTCATAAAAAGCACACGGCTACTGCAAGCCTGCAGTAGCCGTGCTTTTATTTTAGCTTCAGCGGAGCAATTATAAACCAACTGACTAATAATTTCTCCGATAAGAACATCACGCCTTAGGCTTGCGGCTCTTTTTCTCCTGCTACGACCTGTGCCGCGCTTCTTGCCCGATACTCACGCGGCGACATTTTACAATGGCGTTTAAACGCCGTAAAAAAGTTGGAAAGCGAGCCAAAGCCCGATAAAAAGCAGGCATCCGAAACCGAAAAGCCGTTGGCAAGGAGCGTGCGCGCGCAGCCAAGCCGCAGCTTTGTGAGTGCCTCGATATAGGTCTCGCCCGTAACCTTTTTGAAAAGCTCGCTGAAATAGGTTGGGTGATAGCCCGATTCCGCAGCAAGCATTTGCAGCGTGATATTCTCCTTATAGTGCATTTCCATATATATGATCGCCTTTTTGATACCGCGGTAATGCTGATAGTTTGCCGAGCTACTCATGCTGACGCTGCTTTTGCGAAAAATGCATTTCAGGAGATACTGCAAAAGTTGCCTTTGACACTCGCCCCCGATGCTGCATTCGTGCGCCAAAAGCCCCGCGGCAGCGCGGAGGCGCTCATATTCCTCGGGGGTAAAGGTATATGCCTTTTGCATTTGAGAAAACACAAGTGCTCCAATATCCTTTTCCTCTATCATATCCTCATCAAACGAGATATTGATGAGCCGTGTGTCACCGGCGACTGAGAGATAATGAAAATCGGTAGAGGTCAGAAAAAACATATTGTGCGCGGAAATATCGTATTCGACATCGTTGATCACATACTTTCCCCTGCCGGATAGCACCAGCTCGATCTCAAAATAGCTGTGCCAATGCAGAGGAAAGCCCTCGCTGACGGTGTGCGTCTCCACCATCAGATGCTTGCCGTTCTCCATTCTCCTTCGTTCATGCTTTTCAAACCGATCCATACCGCGCTCCTTACCACCTTACTGTGTTCCATTATACCTTTTAATTTAAGATTTGTAAATATAAATCCGAAAAAACAGAGGATTTTGCCGCATATTTAAACTGTCACACGCCGTTAATTCCTGTATAATAAAAACAGCGCACGGTGCGCGGGGCAAATTAAGCGCTGTTGGAGGTAGCCTTTTATGAAAACAATTTCGTTGAACGGAGCATGGCAGCTGACGGGACGTGAGCAGGAGGGAGCCGACCGAGGCCTGCTTTCGCTCACTGCCACTGTACCCGGCTGTGTACAGCTGGATCTCTCGCGTGAGGGCTATTTGCCCGCAGATCTCTTTATGGGTGAAAATATCAAGGAGACCGAAAAATTTGAGGGCTATGAGTGGTGGTACGAGCGCACCTTCTTGGCACCCGCCGCGCGCGAAAACGTCTATATCGTATTTGAGGGTGTGGATTGCCTTGCCGAGTATTATATCAACGGACACCGCATTGGGCAAAGCGAAAACATGCTGATCGCCCACGAATTTGAGATCGGCAGCTATTTAAAGGAAGGTGAAAACACCCTTCGCGTGCATCTCTCCTCCTCGGTGATCGCGGCAAACGAGGCTACATATACCGCGCACGCCATGATGACGTGGGGCGATGCCGCAATTGAAACCGCTCTGCGGCGCGCGCCGCACACCTACGGCTGGGATATCATGCCCCGTGCCGTCACGGCAGGACTTTGGCGTGAGGTACGGCTGGAGGTGCGCGACGAGATCTATTTTTCACAGCTCTATTTCAACACCGATGCCAAGGGCTGCAATGCGATATACGAGCTTGTGGGAAAATGGCATGATCTGAAGCGCACCGAGCTGGTCTTCCGTGGCAGCTGCGGCAGTGACAGCAGCTTTGAGAGCCGCGTACAGCTAAACGGCAAAAAGGCGGGCGCTTGCGCCTGCATATCAAAAACCCCAAAAGCTGGTGGCCCTATGGCTACGGCGAGGCAAACGTATATGACGTAACGGTAACCGTATTAAGGGACGGCGTACCCGTGCACGAGGAGGGGACACACTTTGGTCTGAGATCGGTGGTGCTGGATCGCACCGATACCACCGATGGCATCAACGGAAAATTCCGTTTTCTCATCAACGGTACCGAGATCATGTGCCGCGGCTCAAACTGGGTGCCGCTGGATGCCTTCCATTCTCGCGACGCGGAGCGCTACGACCGCGCGCTTGCCCTTGTGCGCGATATTGGCTGTAACATTCTGCGCTGCTGGGGCGGCAACGTGTACGAGGATCACGCCTTTTATGATTTTTGCGACCGCAACGGCGTTATGGTGTGGCAGGATTTCTCCATGGCGTGCCGCATCTACCCCGAGACCGAGCACTTCAAGCAGCTGCTTGCCGAGGAGGCAACGGCGGTGGTGCGCAAGCTCCGCAACCACCCCTCCATTATTCTTTGGTCGGGTGACAATGAGATCGACGAGGTGTTGGTAAGCTTCACCGACCCCGCAGAAAACAGCCTCACGCGAGAGGTTTTACCAAAGATGGTTGCCCTCAACGACATTGGCAGACCCTATCTTGCCTCCTCCCCCTATTACGCAAGTGAGGTATACCAATCGCGCGGAAAGGGTCTCGTGCCCCCCGAGCAGCATTTGTGGGGTCCCCGCGATTACTTTAAAAGCGACTACTACAAAAACAGCAAGGCGCACTTTGTCAGCGAAACGGGCTACCATGGTTGTCCCTCTCTTGACTCTATTAAAAAATTCATCACGCTCGAGCGGGTATGGCCCTACCACGGAAACCCCGAATGGATATTGCATTCAAGCGACCAAGCCGGAAACGACTGGCGCATTACCCTGATGGAAAAACAGGTGCGTCAGCTCTTCGGCACGGTGCCGACCGAGCCCCGGGATTACATTCTCGCCTCCCATATCTCGCAGGCGGAGGCAAAAAAATACTTCATTGAAAGAATACGTGTGGCAAGACCCATCAAAACAGGTGTGATTTGGTGGAATCTGCTTGACGGCTGGCCGCAAATGTCGGATGCGGTAGTAGATTACTACTTTACCAAAAAGCTGGCATACGGCTATATCAAGCGTGCGCAAGCACCCTTTGCCGTGGTGGCAGGCGAGCTTGAAAGCTGGGGCATCAAGCTTTACGCGTGCAACGACACTTTGCAGGAAAAGCACGGTACTCTTACGGTCATAGATGCCGAAAGCGATGCCGTACTTTGGCAGGGCGCATTTACAGCGAAGAAAAACGCCACCACACCGATCACCAAGCTGCCCATCCTCTATTCCGAGCAAAAAATGCTGATCCTGCAGTGGGAGGTAGAGGGTGAACGCGGCTTTAACCATTATCTGTGTGGCTACCCGCCCATTTCGCTTGAGCAGTACCAAAAATGGATGACAAAATATAATTTACAGGAGACATAATGTATAATTTGGGATTAGACATCGGCGGCACGAAATGCGCCGCCGTGACGGCAATCTGGGACGGCACGGATATCAAGCTGCTGAAAAAGGCGCAATGTGCCACCGATCACGACATCACGCCCGAAGCCATGCTTGCAAGGCTCTTTGCCTTGGCTGACGGTATTTGTGACAAAAAGCCCGATGCCGTTGGCATCTCCTGCGGCGGGCCTCTCGATGCTGAGCGTGGCATCATTCTCTCCCCGCCCAATTTGCCGGGCTGGGATCACGTGGAGATCGTAAAAATGGCAAGCGAGCACTACGGCGCACCCGTGCACCTGCAAAACGATGCCAACGCCTCGGCCGTTGCCGAATGGAAGTTTGGCGCGGGCAGAGGCTGCCGCAACATGGTGTTCTTAACCTTTGGTACAGGACTTGGCGCAGGGCTGATCCTTGACGGCAGGCTCTACAGCGGCACCAACGGTAACGCAGGTGAGGTGGGGCACGTGCGCCTTGCAAAGGAAGGTCCTATTGGCTCTGGCAAGGCAGGCTCGTTTGAGGGCTTTTGCAGCGGCGGCGGTATTGCGCAGCTGGGGCTTGCCAAGGCACAGGAGGCAAGGGCGGCGGGGCTGACTCCGCTGTATTATCAAAAGGATACCGCACCGCAGGAGGTAACTGCCAAGCGCATTGCCGAGGCAGCAGGGGCGGGCGACCCCACCGCCCTTGAGGTCTTTCGCATTTCGGGCGAATATCTCGGCCGCGGGCTCTCGCTTCTCATTGATATTTTAAACCCCGAGGCAATCGTCATTGGCAGCATTTTTGCAAGAAGCAGAGATCTCCTTTGGGAGGCGGCAAAAAGCGAAATTGAAAAAGAGGCGTTATCCCCTGCTGCCGCCTGCTGTCGCGTGTTACCCGCAGCACTCGGCGAAGAGATCGGTGATTACGCAGCCGTTGCAACGGCGCTATTATAAGGAGGCTATGATATGTTAAAGGATCTGTTACAAAGATACCCTGTCCTGCAGGCATGCGAGCAGGAGATCAAGGATGCACTGGAAATATTGATCGCATGCTATGAGGCAGGAGGCAAGCTGCTGCTTTGCGGAAATGGCGGCAGCTGTGCCGATTGTGACCACATCACGGGTGAGCTGCTGAAGGGCTTTTTGATGTTAAGACCCTTAAGTGGTGCCAAAAAGCAGCAAATGAAGGCCGGCTACCCCGCAATAGAGGACGACGTATTGCAAAAGCTACAGAGCGGCTTGCCTGCCATTTCCCTGCCCGCGCTCACGGCACTCAACACCGCATTTTGCAACGACGTGGATCCCGACCTCCTTTACGCACAATCCCTGCTGGCACTGGCAAAGGAGAATGATGTGCTTATTGCCATCAGCACCTCCGGCAACGCGAAAAACGTGGGCTATGCCGCGGCAGTGGCAAAATCCCTTGGCATGAAGGTGGTTGCCCTCACAGGCAAGAGCGGCGGCAAGCTTGCTACCATTGCCGATGCTTGCATTCACGCACCCGAGACCGAAACCTTTAAGGTACAGGAGCTGCATCTGCCGATCTATCACTATCTTTGCGCCGCGGTGGAAGCACATTTTTTTGATCAATAAAAATCTTTTTTAACAAAAGTATAGCAAAAAAGCAAGCGTGCGGGGGGTATTCCCGCACGCTTACTCTTTTTTCACTT
This sequence comes from uncultured Lachnospiraceae bacterium, assembly GCA_964583425.1. Taxonomy (GTDB): domain Bacteria; phylum Bacillota; class Clostridia; order Oscillospirales; family CAG-272; genus Firm-07. Next base: position 3,746 of record CAZOWH010000023.1, on the reverse strand, counting down.
TAGCCGAGCCTCAATAGATTGAACTCGGTTTCAAAAGGCAAATATGCGAATATCCTTCGGGAAAATGCCTTGCAATATCCGCATATTGCTACGTCTTTTTCCCTTGGCTCTTCGGATATTTGCTCTTTTGGAACTTCAAAGAACCCGCAAGCCTTTATTTTAAGATGATTTTGGCGGCGAGGGCACGAAGTCAAGTGTGGACTTTACGAGTGCCTTTGGCGTCAAAAGCGCTGAAAATTAAGGCTTGCGGGCGGGTTCAACCTATTGAGGCTTGGCTAGGATAAATTGCAAACGCCAACGGCGGCTCACGGTGTGTTCCCCACGCCGCGATCAGTGTGGAGGCCTTAAAGGATTTTGCCACGCGCCTTTAACCCCACCTTACCCCTCACCGAGCTGCGGCATCTCACCGCCACGCTTGCTCTTGCGGTATGCCGCAGGCGAAAGCCCCGTCGCGCCCTTGAACAGGCGGCTGAAATATTGCGGATCGGCAAGGCCCACCTCGGCAGCAATGAGAGAGACCGAAAGTGCCGTGTCTGCCAGCAGCATCTTGGCTAACGCAATGCGCTTGCTCTGCCGATACCGATAGGGTGTTTGCCCCATATACACCGTAAAAGCGCGAATAAAATGCTCGCGGCTCATGCCGTAAAGCGTTGCAAGCTCGCCCACGTTCACCTCTTTTTGCAACTCATCAAGTGCGCGAAGTGCCGCGCGAAACGGCATAACGGGATTCTTGCTGACCATCAAAAGAAGCAGCGGTCGCAGCAGAGCGACGGCAAACGCCTCTCCTTCTCCGATCCCCTCTCCCATTGTGTGGGCAACCATGCGAAGCAGTGTCTCGGCATTGTCGGCATGTGCGCCGCTCGCATATGCGCCGCCTGTGACGTGCAGCTCCGCGAGGAGGGAATTGACCGCTGTGCCCGTGAAATGCAGCCAATAATAGCGTGCATCGGGTGCGGGGTTATAGGTGTATTCCTGCCGCTCGTGCGGCAAAAACAAATACATTTCGCCGTCGGTGAGCACACGCTTGCCGACGGCGATGAAGCCACGCGCACAAAAAAGAAGCTGATAGTCCGATCGCCCATGCGGACGGGACACGGGAACTGTGGCAGTTACCTCGCGGTAATAGCCGCAGTTATTGATAAACAGCGCCTCACCTCGCTGCTTATCCGTGCTGTCCTTGCCCTTTGCAAAATAGCTCCTCATTGCAATATTCTCCTTATAAAACGCCCGTTTTCATGATATTATATCACTTTTGTCTATGTTTTGCAAGAATGTTACTTGAAAAAAACAATCAGACAGGTTACAGTGAAGATATCCCATATAAAAGAGGTGCTTTATGAGAGAAAAAATCAATTTTAACAAGGACTGGTATTTTCACAAGGGTGATATTAAGCCACCACAGCCCGTAAGCTACAAAAACTATCACTACATCTCTGCCAAAACCGAGCGATACCATATGGGACCTGCCTGCAAGGATTACGTGATCGCCGTTGCCGAGAAGGACAAAAACAATATCGCCCACCAAAGCGAGCGCTGGGATAAGGTGAACCTGCCGCACGACTACGTGATCAGCGGTATTCCCTCCGAGGACTACCCGTTGGCGGGCGGCTATCTGAAGCGCGATAACGCGTGGTACGTCAAGTATTTTATGCTTGACGAAGCCGACCGCAATCGCCGCATCACGCTCTTTTTTGAGGGCGTTGCCACGCACGCCACCGTTTATCTCAACGGCTGCCTGATGAAGCATAATTTTTGCGGCTACACCTCCTTCGAGGTGGATATCACCGACGTGGTGAGATTTGATGCGCGCAATGTGCTCTCGGTTTACGTAAGCACGGAGGAAACAGAGGGCTGGTGGTACGAGGGCGGCGGTATTTACCGGCACGTATGGCTGCAAAAGACCGATCTGTTATCAATTGATCTTTGGGGTGTTTACGCGAAGGCAATCTTGGAGAACGGCAATTGGGTGGTAAAAACCGAAACCACTGTGCGTAACGACAGCGTGAATGCCGAGAATTTTACAATACGCGGTGAGATTTTTGATGCAACGGGTCGTCTCGTCTGCACAGCCACCGTTGCGGGAACAGTTGATGAAAAGGATAAAACCGTGTTGCACGCCGCACTCCCACTTGACGGTGCACACCTCTGGTCGCCCGACGACCCGTATCAATATACACTCAAAACAACCGTTCTCAAAAACGGCAAGCCCGTGGACAAGGTGAGCGTGCGCTTTGGCTGTCGCACGCTCACCTGCGATGCAAAAAACGGGCTGCGCATCAACGGCAAAAAATATATTATCAAGGGGCTTTGCGGACATGCTGATTGCGGACTTATGGGCAAAGCTGTACCCGATAACATTCACCGCTACAAGGTGCGGCTCATGAAGGAAATGGGCGCAAACGGGTATCGAACCAGCCACTACCCGCAAGCAGAGGCGCTGATGGATGCGCTTGACGAGAACGGCTTTATCGTGCTGAACGAAACACGCTGGTTTGAATCGACCGAGGAGGGGCTTCGGCAGCTTGAAATGCTGATGAAGCGTGACCGCAACCGCCCCGGCGTGATCTTTTGGTCGGTCGGCAATGAGGAGCCGCACCAAAGCACCGAGCAGGGCGCACGTATTTGCGAGACCATGATGGCGTTTGCACGCAAGCTGGACGATACGCGCTTTATCATGGCAGCGGTCGATCATCCCGACACCTGCACTATCTATGACCAAAATCACGTGATCGGCATCAACTACAACCTGCACCACTATGATGCGGTGCACGCGCGCTTCCCCGAAAAAGCAATTATGGCATCGGAGTGCTGCGCCACGGGCACCACGCGCGGCTGGTATTTTGAAGCCGACCGCAATTTTGAATTTTTGCCCGCATGGGATAAGGATACCACCGATTATTTTCTTGCACGAGAAAATACATGGAAATTCCTCATGGCACGCGACTACATCATCGGCGGCTATCAATGGATCGCCTTTGAGCACCGCGGCGAGTGTCAATGGCCGCGCCTGTGCTCACAAAGCGGCGCTGTTGATCTCTTTATGCAGAAAAAGGACGCCTTTTACCACAACAAGGCGCTTTGGACTGATGCCCCTATGGTGCACCTGCTGCCGCACTGGAATTGGCGCGGGCGGGAAAACGAACCTATCACGGTGCGCGCTTATACAAATGTTTCCGATCTGGAACTCTTTCTCAATGACAAAAGCCTTGGCACGCGCACAGTTGAGCAATACGGGCACGCCGAGTGGGTGGTACCCTTTGCTACGGGCAAGCTGGAGGCAGTTGCTTACCTAAACGGCGAGGTGGTTGCACGTGACGAGCGCACGACCACAGGAGCGCCGCGCCGCCTGTGCCTCATACAGGATACCTTTGATATCACTGCAAACGGTACGGATATTGCGCTCTTATCCTGCTACGTCGTCGATGAGAACGGCAAAGAGGTGCCCGATGCCACACCCACCGTCAGCTTTACCGCGGAGGGTGACTGCAGAATCTATTCCACCGGCTCGGATATTACCGAGCATGACACCATTTTTAAGCCCGTGCGCAAAATGCGCGCGGGGCGCATCAGCGTTGCCGTAAAACTCGGCACCAATCCCGAGGGAATGTGTGTGTTTGCCATGGCAGATGGACTTGAAATGGCTTCTTTGACCATAAAAACAACATAACGGAGGTTATTTATGCAAAACTTTCACATTAAGCTGGGGCTTTTACCCATGCGCCGAAACACCACCAACCGCCCCGCAA
>CAZOWH010000022.1:0-17619 GCA_964583425.1 uncultured Lachnospiraceae bacterium | reverse complement strand
ACTGTGGAGGGTGATCAGGAGGGGCTCTATCCTGCACGTACCGCGGGCGGCATTGACGTGGTTTCCCTCAACCTCCTGCTGCCCGATGAAACCAATCCCGTCATTTGGCGCGGTCCCGTGATCGCGGGCACGGTCAAGCAGTTTTATACCGATGTCATTTGGGATAATATCGATTATCTTATCGTCGATTGTCCTCCTGGCACGGGCGACGTACCGCTTACCGTATTCCAATCCTTCAAGGTGGATGGCGTGGTGATCGTCAGCAGCCCGCAGGAGCTGGTTTCCATGATCGTGAAAAAGGCGGCTAACATGGCAAACATGATGGAGGTGCCCGTTCTTGGTCTTGTGGAAAATATGAGCTACGTTCGTTGTCCCGATTGCGGCAAGGAGATTCATATTTTCGGTGAAAGCCATATCGAGGCGGTGGCGGCAGAGTTCGGCTACCCCGTGCTCGCCAAGCTTCCCATCGCCCCCGCGCTTGCAGCGCTTGTGGACGAGGGCAAGATCGAGCAGGTAGAAAAGGACCCCATGACCGATGCGGCAGCAGCCATTGTCGAAACCCTGAACAAATAATGATGAAAGCAAGCGGCGGAGTCACACTCCGCCGCTTGCTTTCATCGTTGATATATCAAAAAGCAACCCACTGCGTTCGGTAAACAACGCAGAAAAAGCTGTTTATCAGAGCATGTGTGGGGCGGTGCATATGATTTGCCTCGCTTTTTGTGTCCTTTAATTGAATATTTTGCCGAAACACTTGCAATACGGCGCGGTTTCGTGTAAAATAATATATATTATTTCAATTTTGAAGGGAAAGTGTGCATGAAACCGTTGATCCTGCCGCTTGGCAAGCACGGAAAATTGATCTATATTGCCACCGATCGGTTTAAAAGCGAGCTGCTGTCACTCTCCTATTCGGTGCCGCTCGACAGCACTACCGCGCAACAAAATGCTATGGTCACGGCGCTCTCGCGCCGCGGCACTGTGACATATCCCACGCAAGCTGCGCTCAACCGCCGACTTGACGAGATGTATTCCACCGCCATTTCCACTGCCAATCGCCGCACGGGCGATATGCAGACCCTCTCCTATACCGCGGATTTCCTCGGCGCCAAATACGTTGGCGGCGGCATCGGGCTTCTCCCCCAAGTGATTTCTGTACTGGGTGAGCTGGTGTGCGCTCCCCGCCTTGATGAGGAGGGCAATTATCTTTCCACTTATGTCGAGGGTGAAAAGCAGGTGTTGACCGATGCCATTCGCGCCACCATCAACAATCCGCGCGGCTATGCTCTCGCGCACTGTCGCAAGCTCCTTTGTGAAGGTGAGCCTTATGGCATTTCACTGATCGGCGAAAAAAAAACGGTATGTGACCTCACCCCCGCCTCGCTTGCCGCACGCTATCGCACCCTACAAAAAGAAACGGAGCCCATCTTTTGCTATGTCGGCAGCACCTCTGCTGCTGAGGTTGCGTCGTTGCTTGAAGCCACCTTTGGCGGGCTCGGTGGTGCAGGTGAGCCTTATGCTGCTGTGATAAAAAGGCACACGGGCGAGGTGAAACGCGGCGAGACGGAAATGCCGTTGCAGCAGGGTAAGCTTTCGCTTGGATTTCGCACCGATATTACGGCGGGCGACTTGCTTGCTCCCGCGCTTTTGCTGGTAAACGAGATCTTTGGTGGCTCACCCGCCTCCAAGCTCTTTATGAATGTCAGAGAAAAAATGAGTCTTTGCTACCATTGCAGCTCCTCCTTTGATCTTTACAAGGGCGTGCTGTTTGCAAACAGCGGTATGAAGGTAGAGAATCGTTCTGTTGCCGAGGAAGCCATGCTTGCCGAATTTGCCGCGCTGCAAAAGGGAAGCTTCAGTGAGGTCGAGCTTGCTGCCGCAAAAAAGGCACTTGAAAACACCTATCGTGCGGCATACGATAACCCCGCCGTGCTTTCCCGCTTTTTTGCGGGGCGCGTTACCGCCAACGTATTTGAAACCATTGATAGCTGGCGCGAGAAGCTTTCACGTGTCACGCGTGAGGAGATCGTGGAGGCGGCAAACAGGGTAGGGCTTGGCGCCGTGTTCTTCCTCAAGGGGACAGAAGAGGGAGAGGAGGAAGAGGCATGACCAAGCTGTTTCAAAGTAATTTGCTGGGGGAAAGCTATACCCTGAAAACACACCCGAGCGGACTTCGCATTTATGTATTTCCCAAGAAAATGACCTCCACCTATGCGCTCCTTGCCACCGATTTCGGGGCAGTGGATAACGCGCTTGACGGGGCGGGTAAGGAACTTTTGCCCGATGGGGTGGCACATTTTCTCGAGCACAAGCTTTTTTCAAACGAGGATGGAAGCGATGCCTTTGAGCATTTTTCGGCATTCGGCGCGGACGCCAATGCCTATACCTCGCACGCCCGTACTGTGTATCTCTTCTCCTGCACCGATCACTTTGCCGAGTCTCTTGGTGAGCTGATCGATTTTGTCACCCATCCTTATTTTACGGAGGAAACCGTTGCCAAGGAGCAGGGGATCATTGCGGAGGAAATCCGCATGTGCCGCGATAATCCTTACGATTGCTGCTACTATAATATGCTGGAGGGGCTTTACGAAAGTCATCCCGTGAAAACCGATATTTGCGGCTCTGTTTCCTCAATCGCGAAAATTACACCGGAGATTCTTTATCGCGCACACGAAATCTACTATAAGCTTTCCAACATGGCGCTCATTGTTTGCGGTGACGTGACGCCTGCGGCAGTCTTTGAAATTGCCGATAAGCATTTGCCAAGGACATGTGACCCGACACCACCCCCCCGCCGCATTACTACCGAAAAGCCGATCGCATACCGCGCGCGCACCGAGGCGACGGGACAGGTGGCAAAGCCGATCTTTGCCATGGGCGTGAAGGATACCGATATACCCCTCACCCCCGCGGAGCGTCTCAAGAAGGATGCCGCCATGGCGATACTTTGTGAAATGCTCTTTTCCGAATCAGGCGAGCTTTATAACAGCCTCTTTGATGAAGGTTTGATCTCCCCCGAGTTTTCCGCCGACTATGCGCTCACGCGTGATTTTGCGTTTTTACAGATCTCGGGTGAGGCAAACGATCCCAATCTGGTATTTGATAGGATCAAGACGTATCTTGCCGAAAAGCAAAAAACGGGGCTATCGCGTGAGGATTTTGAGCGCTGCCGCCGCATTGAATATGCCGAGTATATCAAAAGCTTTGACAGCACCGAGGAAATTGCAAACACACTCTTATCCTTTGTGTTTGAGGGCGTAGAGCTTTTTTCCTATGCTGATGTTCTCGGAGGCATTGAGCTGTCCTATGTGGAGGCTTTGCTCGGGCAGATATTTGACCCTGCCTGCTATACACTTTCTGTGATCGTTCCGAAAAAGGAGGAAGAATAAATGAACAGAACTACCGTTGTGTCATTTCCCGGCATTGGCATTGGAGAAATGACCATCAACAGAGTGGCGTTTGAGCTGCCGATATTCGGCGGTATTGAGGTGCGCTGGTACGGTATTATCCTCACCCTTGGCATCATTGCGGGCTTTTGCTACGCGCTGTACCGTGCCAAATTTGAGGGCTTTACCACCGATGATGTGATCGATTACGCCATTGTGACCGTTGTGCTCGCCATCATAGGCGCACGCACTTACTATGTGCTCACCACGCTTGACGAGGGACTATACAACAGCTTTTACGATGTGATAGCCATTTGGGAGGGTGGTATTGCTATGTACGGCTCTATCATCGGCGGTGCGATCGCGCTTTTGCTGGTGAGCAAATTTAAAAAATTTGGCAAGGACCGTGTTGTCAAGATCTTTGATATGGTTGCCCCCGGCGTTATGCTCGGGCAGATCATCGGCAGATGGGGCAATTTTGTAAATGGTGAGGCACACGGCGTAGAGACTGCCGAAAACTTTTTCCTGCGTATGGGTCTTAATTACGGTGGGGAAGTGACCTACTACCACCCCACATTCCTTTATGAGAGTCTGTGGAATCTTGTCGGCTTCATTTTGATCAATATTTTTTACAAGAAAAAGAAGTTTGACGGGCAGATCGTGCTGATGTATCTTGCTTGGTACGGCTTTGGCAGAATGTTTATCGAGGGTCTGCGTACCGATAGCCTTTATGTCGGCGCATTCCGCATTTCGCAGGTGGTGGGCTTCCTTTGCTTTGTTATTTGCACCGCATTGATCGTGTATTTCCTGTGGCGCAAAAAGCGCGAGGCGCTGGACGATGAGGCGTATGCACCCGTATACGAAAAAAGCCGCGGGATCTCTTGGCGTACCAAGGAAAAGGAGCAGGCAGCAAGCGAGGCTGAGGCAGATATTGATGCAATTATCGCAAATGCGCGGCAAGCTGCCGCAGAAAAAGAGGAGAGTGACGACAATGGCAAAGCTGATTGACGGCAAGGCAATTGCCGCTGAGATCCGCCGCGAGATCGCGTCGGATACCGAGAAATTCAAAAAAGAGAACGGCTATGCCCCGGGCCTTGCTGTAGTGATCGTGGGTGAGGACCCCGCTTCGCAGGTCTATGTGCGCAATAAGCACCGCGCATGTGAGGAGGTCGGCTTTCACTCAAAGGGCTATGAGCTGCCCGCTACCACTGATGAGGCAACACTTCTTGCGCTGATCGATGACCTCAATCGCGACGAGAGCATTCACGGTATTTTGGTGCAGCTTCCGCTGCCGCGCCACCTTGATGAGGAAAAGATTCTGCTTGCCATCGATCCGCGCAAGGATGTAGATGCCTTCCACCCCTACAATGTGGGGCACGTCATGATCGGCAATTACGATTTTTTGCCCTGCACGCCCGCGGGCGTGATGGCACTGCTGGAGCGCAACGGTGTTGAGATCGAGGGTAAGGAATGTGTTGTGGTTGGGCGCTCCAATATCGTGGGCAAGCCCCAGGCACTCCTGCTTCTTGAAAAGAACGGCACCGTAACCATTTGCCACAGCCGCACCAAGAATCTAAAGGAGGTGTGCAAGCGCGCCGATATTTTGGTTGCCGCCATCGGCAAGCCCGAGTACTTTGATGCCTCTTATGTAAAGGAGGGTGCCGTTGTCATTGATGTTGGCATGAATTGCCGCCCTGCCGACGGTAAGTTGTGCGGTGATGTGGATTTTGCCTCGGTTGAGCCGATCGCCTCAGCCATTACCCCCGTACCGGGCGGCGTTGGCCCCATGACCATTACCATGCTGATGAAAAACACCTTTACCGCCGCCAAAAAGCAGGGAGCAAAGATATAAATGCCCCGCGAAATTAAAATTGGGCGTTACCGCCACTTCAAGGGGATGGAATACGAGGTGCTGTTCGTGGCAAAGCACTCCGAGACCCTTGAGGATATGGTGGTTTATCGCGCACTGTACGGCGACAGTTCGGTATGGGTGCGCCCCGCTGCCATGTTTTTGGAGACCGTTATGAAAGACGGTGCTGTGCAGTCGAGATTTACCTATATCGGTGAATAACCAAACCAACAGGGGGATGCGTAAAGCATCCCCCTGTTGGTTTTAATGTTCATATGGTTCTAACGTTACGCTTCCCCTGCTTTGTGCACGATAGCGAAGCGGCGTGATGCGATATTTTTTGCGAAAGATATCGATAAAATGTGACGTGGTCGAAAATCCCACGGCTTGTGCGATCTCGGTTACGCTCAGCTCGGTTGTCAGTAGCATGCGTTCTGCCTCCTGTAAGCGAATGCCGTTTACATAGGTGGCAAAGCCCACCTGCATCACGCGGCAAAAAATACGCGAAAAATAGGTGCGGCTGACACCGCATGCCTTTGCAGTATCCTCCTCGGTAAGATCTGCAAAATTTTGATTGATATAGGAAAGCGCGGTCTCCATTATGTGTGCATATTTGTTGTTTTCGGGATGCATCCATACATGGTTTTTGCTGTGCCACAAGCGCAGAATATACAGAAAGATTTTTGTAACATCGGCGCGCAGGCTCAGCTCATAGCCAAAATCCTGCGCTTCCCATTCTTTAAGTAAATGAGAAAACAAAAATTCCATTTCGGTGTCGCCAAGCTCGGCGGCACTGAAAAACTCTTGCCTTGTATGCGTGTTTTCCATCAAAAGCAGAGCGTAGCTGTATTCGTGATAGGTCTGCTCGCCGGCAAGGAGGACTTGGGGCACAAATTTGATAACTGTGTAGGTACCACCCTCGTCGCTCCCCATCACATCGTGCGGTTCGGCGGCGTGAACGATCACAAGGTCACCCTTACGTAGCAGGTATTGTCGTGTGCCGATATGGACGCAGACACAGCCCGATGTGCCGTAAAGCAGCTCGGTATATTCGTGATAATGCAATTTTACGGGTCTTTTGGTATTTTTTAGCTTCATTGCAAGACATTGGATCGGTATTACAATGCCATTGCGTGTTGCACGTTTTTCGTAATAAGTCATAATTCTGACTCCATGACACAAATTTGATATTTTATCGCAAAAATATTATAGCAGATGTTGTTGCAATATGCTATACTTTTTTTGTAAAAAACCGAATTTTTCGGTATGAAAGGAAGAAAATTATGATTCGCGTACTTGTATGGAATGAGTTTAAGCACGAGAAAGAGAAGGAGACCGTTGCGGCACACTACCCGAATGGCATTCACCGCGCTATTGCCGATTTTCTGCAATGTGATGATATTTCTGTAAAGACCGCAACCCAAGATGAGGGAAATTGCGGTATCACCAAGGAGCTGCTCGATGAAACTGACGTAATTATTTGGTGGGGGCACATGATGCACAAGCACGTGCCCGATGAGGTGGCTGCGTTGGTGCGCGATGCTGTGCATGAGGGCATGGGCGCTATTTTCCTGCACTCCGCGCATCATTCCAAGCCCTTTAAGCTTTTGATGGGTACGCCCTGCAACCTCACTTGGCGCGAGAGTGGCGACAGCGAGCTGGTTTGGGTAACCGATCCCTCTCACCCCATTGTACAGGGTATTGACCGTGCCATCAGCCTCCCCCACGAGGAGACCTATGGCGAGCCTTTTTCGATCCCCAACCCCGATAAGGTGCTCTTTGTTGGCAGCTATTCGGGCGGCGAGGCGTTCCGATCCGGATGCCTCTTTGAGCGTGGAAACGGCAAGATCTTTTACTTCCAGCCCGGTCACGAGACCTTCCCCACCTTCCATATCCCCGAGATCCAGACCGTAATTCGCAATGCGGTACGCTTTGTGGCACCCACCTACCGTGCCAAGATTGAGTGCCCGCACGTACGTAAATTCGGTGATCCCGAGGGTTACGTGATCGTTAAGAAATAATAGAGTAAAATGGATTTTTTTACAATGGAGCCCACGCGCTATCAGCATTATATGCATACCGTCAATGCCTTTATCAAGGCAAACAGCATCGCGCATGAGGGTGTGCTGCATAATGTCATTGAGGGCTTTCCCGCAATTTTTGAGTAGCTCACCTCTTGCCACGCGCTCACACGCGAGGAGACAGAGGTGCTTCTGCAGGCATACGCCCGCGAGGATGCTGTGTTTTTGGTACGCTTCGCCCATATTTTTGAGCGCTGTATCGGTGACCCCGTGCTGCGCTCCGATGTGGAGTTGACGCTCGGTGGCTTATATACATGGGCAAAAGTGATAACCACTGTGTCGCAAGAAACCTTTGATCGCCTTTTGAGCGAAACGGAAGGAATGTCTTATGCGCTTTCCTGCAAGGTGTTTGATACGATGATCCGCACCGAGCATGAAGCTCTCTCAGATCTGGTGGATCGCTGCTATGAGGCGCTCTACAAATAAGGAGGGGAATATGGAACAAAAACGTGTACTTTTGATTTCCGATACGCATAACTGTCACAAGGAGTGGTACGGTATTAGCTGTGGGGAGCGTATGGAGCGATTGATCACGCATATCTGCGAGGAATACACCCGTGAGCCGTATGAAATGATACTGTTTCTTGGTGATTACTCCCTTGACCATTGGCAATGGCAGATCGGTGGCAGCTGGGTCGCACAAAAGCGCAGTTATACCAAGGAATGGATCGATCAATATGCCCATCGTCTACCGCCTGTTCCGTGCTATTTTTTGCCAGGCAATCATGAGCAGTACGGTGAAGAGCTGTGGGAGCAGATCACCGGCTGCAAGCGCGAAATGACGGCGGTGCTCGGAGACTATCTTTTTATTCTTTGGGATGCTTACGGCGAGGCGCTTGACCCCGATTACCATCATGACGGGGTTTATACGCCGCTTGATGTAGAAAAGGTGCGCTGCCTGATGGCAGCGCACCCCGATAAGCGCGTGATCCTTTGCTCGCACCATGTTGCCATTGAGCGGGAGCAAAGCGAGGAAACCGCGGCATTACTTTCCGATCCGCGCATCGTGTGCCTCTTTGCAGGGCACACGCACCGTGCCGATGTGCGCGAGCTCCACGGCAAAAAGGTGATATTTACGGGGAATTATTCCTACTGTAACACTGCCGTAAAGGGCGACCCGCGCCCCTATATGTGGGGGTTCCGCGATCTTTACCTGAACGACACGGGTATTGTGACCCGTTATATCGTGCCCGAAAATACCGCCATATTTAATGGCGAAACAGTAACTGTCCCTTACCATGTGATGGAAGGGGTTGAAATAAAGCTTTGATTCTCCCAAGTTCATGCCCTCGCAAGGTATTGCCTTGCGGGGGCATTTTGCTGAAAAACGTCGTACGATTTGTTATTTGCAAATTATTCTGCGGTATATGAAAAGTATTGACATATTTGTTTAAAAATGCTATAATGACATTGAGCGGTATGAGAATTGTTATGCATTTGGTACAACTCCGACAAAATGCTTGCTTATTTTGCTATTTTGCCGAGTGGTCAGCATGTGAAGCCGTATGAGATGATTTTGGTAATAAATATAGCGCGCAAGAGGCGGAGCGGTGCTCCTGACTTCTGCGCGCATTTTATTTTATAATAAAGGAGGGTAAGCCAATGGGCAGTGACTGCATAATCTGTTTAACGAAAGGAGTACATGATGAAACTAAAAAAAATAATCTCATTTGGCATGGCTTTGCTTTTGCTCGCCATGGTATTTGCCGGCTGCTCGGTGCAAAGATACGATGCGGAGATCTACAGTTATGTCAATGACTGGCTTGATCCCGCATTCCTCGAAAACAACAAAGTAAGCAGTTCGCGTTTTGAAAATCCCGACTATAACGAGGACGAGGCAGAGAACAACGCATATTATGATGTCCCAAAATATTTGAGTGATTCGACCGCCCCCCAAACGCGAATGCTTATATTCACCGATCAAGAAAGCATGAATGCAGCATTTGCGGAAAATGAGATCGAGGTTGACTTTGAAGAGGAAATGCTGCTTATATATATGTTTGCCGATATGTCTCCTCCTTCCAGAACATATGAAATTAAAAAGATTGCAGTGGAAAAAGAGGTACTGAATATTCATTATAGGCTTGTTCCAAGAACTGATAATAAAAAAGATATTGTTGGACCTTATGCGAGATGCATCGCTGTTAAAATGGAAAAGGTGGATGTATCTACCGTGAACTTTATTGAAGATCAATAGCACATTAAATCTAGGAGGTAATTTATGAAGAAGTTAAGAAGAACATTACGTGCAGTGATTAGCTTTGTTTTAACTCTTTCTATGCTTTTGACAATATGCTCGATGAGTGGCGTTTCAATGATATATGCAGCAATTGCTGAAGAAGAGATAGCTTCTTATAATATAACCGAGGCAGAAAAAATAGAACTTGATAGTTATGCTACCAAGATAGAAGATTTTGTGGAGCCGCTGTTTGGAAAGAGGCAGATTAGCTCTTGTGAGTACATGTATAATTTGGACGAAAGTGCGGATTATATCTGTGTTGAATTTGAAACTGGCGGATACGTGATATATGTTAAGGAAACTATGGAAATGATGGAGTATAATCTGCAGGGGAGGCTTCCTTATGATGCTGCCGCAAAAAAATATTATGCGGGGCCATCCAATTATCTGCAAAAGGCGAATAGTCAATTTTATGATACCATCACGGGGGCAAGATTGAGCTTTCTGAAGTCGAAGTGCAAACTTTTGCACAGAAAACAAGAGAAAAAGTTATTAACGAAGTTGCTCCCAAATATGATGCTATTACAATAGATTTTTCTACCCATATAGATGCAACTCAATCTACAGAAGTAAATACAAAAACCGCATCATCAGCACCATCATTAGATATACACGATTTGATTGTTCTAGAGGACTTGGAAGAGGACAATATGATTCCTAACTATAAATTTTTCCTTTCTAATCCTACAACAGGAGATAATACCACAGGGCTTGAGTATGGAAATGGAAACTCAGGAACGTGTGGCCCTGTTGCGGCGCAACTCCTTTTGGGTTATGCAAACTATTACAATGATAGAAGGATTATTGCGGATAATTTTTTAAATGGATATGATGATGACACTAATACGGTTATGTATGCCCACAGAAATCCTAATTATTGTTCTGATCCGATGACAAGGGACCGCTTCACAACTGGTACAAGGAGTTCTGCTACAGGTCAGAATAGTTTTTATGTGGAAATGATTACAAGGATAATGGAGCCAAATACGTCAGGCGCCGATGTCGACGAGGTATATGGGGGCATTGTTTCATATTTGGAAGATCGTGAAACGGAACTTGGAATTGAATTGAATTATATACTAAATTCCCAAGAGGAAGTAAATATATTTGGTAAGCATTCTACGATTGATTCCGCTTTGATAAAAGCTGAACTGAAAGCAGGAAGACCACTGATTATTGGTATGCATCAAGATATAGGCGGGGTTAATCACTTTGTTGTAGGATATGGATATCAATCTTATTCTTACACCAATGGTAGTGGAGAATACGAAGGTTATGTTGTATATTTTGGTCGTTTTAACGATGAGGCTGAAGAATGTGTTTGGATTAATTCAAGTTGGTGTGATAGTTATATAAGTTTAAAGTTCAATCATGTACACGATTACTATACCGTCGGCACCATTACGGGCACAAACAGAACCGAATACAAATGTTACACTTGCGGACACAGAACCGATGCGGCAATTAGGATTCTGTCAAGTGATCGTTATGTCGAAAGTGTAGTAACTCTTACTCAAGGTCAGTACAAAGATTATTATCTCACCTGCAAGGCCGAAGGCGCAAAGTTGATGCAGACCTTTGGCTTACAGGATACGAAGCTGGAACTATATGATGCAGAATATAATCTTATAGTTGCAAGCGAGGATGAAGGATTTAACAAGAATGCTTTAATTACTTACTATCTGTATGCAAATACTGCATATATATTGCGTGTGATATCCAACGATAGTTCGGAATCTAATACCGTTAAGCTTGCAGTTTTTCCTGCATACGGCGTGAGCGCGGCAAACTCCTATATCGCGAATTACGAGGATATCTATCCCGTTCAAAATTACATAAGATACTCTTTTGAGACCTTTGCCCAGCCGGGATATGTAAGAGCTATTACATTTGATCCTCGCGTAACGTACGACTATACCTTAACGATTGACAGTGATTTTGATACGTTTATTTATGTGATAGATCCTTATTCTACCGATATTTTGATAGTAGGAGAGAATTACGATGATGATAGCGGGGAAGGGCTGAATCCGTCGCTTACAACTATGCTGATTACCGGTATACCTTACTTGATCATTTATTCTGCATATAACCCGTCTGCGTTAACAGAAACGAAGAACTTAACGCTAAGCATAGAAGTATCCGGTTAAACATCGGCCCCCCGCAAAGCAATGCCTTGCGGGGGGCTTTCATTATTTGCTATAAAGCAAAATGGAATTGTAGATCGGGCGGATGAGGCAATCGTTCGGGCGATCGATATCGGCGGGGCGGTTCTGGAGCGCAAACTTCTGTTCGCCTGCGGGACGAAGAAACATGGTCGCCGAGCCGCCGCCATCGAGATTGACCATGTCGGTTGCACCCAGCCCGCGCATAATGAGGGCAAGGTCAACGAGCGTTGCACCGTTTGAATAATCGGGAATGCGCCCGTCAACTACCATTACGAGCACACGCCCGTCGGGGCAAAGCCCTACGCAGGTGCGGGGCGCGCGCAAGCCCGAAAAGGGCTCGGGGAAGGCAAGATCAAAGGGGGCACCTTCACGAAGTACAATATGCGAGCCGCATACCGCCATGGAAAGGCTTTCCTTGTATTCGGGGTGCTCCGTGAGAGTCGAGATCACGGGTGTACCGTCCTTCAGCACACCGAAAAAGGGTCTGTCGCTATCGGGATTGGCAAGCACCTTGCCATTCTTTATGCAAAGCCCTGCGGGGTGAAAATCACCGTAAATATCAAAGAAATCGGCGTTGGTGGCGGCGCGCACCGCAAGCCCCTCGGAGGATGCTTGCTCCGCCATGGCGATCACGGTGCCAATGGGGTAACGCATCACGCCGTTTTCATCGGGCGCGGGTGCACCCGTGCCCATAACACCCGCGGTAAAGCCGATGTGCGCAGGGTCGGCGATCAACAGGAAAAGCTCAACGGGCGCTCCGTTTTTATCGCGGCAGGTGATGCGGCGGTAGGTAAGCCCCTCGGCAATATCGGTATCCACAGCCGATACCTGTGTAATGCCGTGGTCGGTCTCCTCAAAGAAGTCGTCTGCGGTCTTTTCGGCGGTGGGGTCATAGATAACCTTTACGGTAGCGGTTGCACCGTTTTCGGGAAACACCTTGGTCTTTTTCGCTACGCTTGTTACCTGCAATGTCAACTCGGGCGCGGCGCACAGCTCGCTTTTCTTCAGCAGAAAGCCGTGGGAGCGCTTATCGTAGGGCTCCTCCTTGTTGGTATAGGGGAAATATTGCTTGTTGCCCACGGTAAGCACAGCCTGCTCGGTTTTTTCGGGCAAGCGGATGATCAGCTTTATCTCACCCTCCGCTTCGGCGGGCATATGCTCTACGCCAAGCACGGCACTCTTGTCAAGCTCGTACATATCTTTTCCTCCTCAAAGTGTTTTTTCAATATCACGCATGGCACGGGCTGCGGCTATAGGGTCGGCAGCACCGAAAATGGCAGAGCCCGCCACCACTACGTCAACGCCTGCAGCGAGCACTTCCTTTAAATTGCCCGTGCCTATGCCACCGTCAGCCTCAATGGGAAGGGAAAGCCCCAAACGTGCCATTTCCGCTTTGAGCGCGCGTACCTTGTCAAGGGTCTCCGGAATCAGCTTTTGTCCGCCAAAGCCGGGGCGCACCGTCATAATAAGAACCATATCGCAAAGCGGCAGCAGGGGATAAAGCACCTCAACGGGGGTGTCTGGTGAAACCGAAATGGCGGGGCTTGCCCCCAGCGCACGAATGGCTTTCAATACTTCGGCGGGGTTCTTGGTGCTTTCATAATGAATGGTAATGCCGTCGGCTCCGGCTTTTCTAAATACCTCAATATAGCGCTCGGGGCGGTCGATCATCAAATGTACATCAAAAAAAAGCTTCGAATTTGGACGAAGAGCTGCGATCACGCTGGGACCAAAGGAGATATTGGGCACAAAGTTGCCGTCCATCACATCAAGGTGAAGCATGTCAACGGCAGGCTCAACCTTGGCAACCTCCGTTTGCAGATTGGCAAAATCAGCGGCAAGCAGAGAAGGAGAAATTTTCATAAGTACCTCACGAAAATAGATTTTCGACATAATATGACAGTAGGGGAAAGTGTTTTGGGCTTTCCCTTTGAAAATTTGCAAAAATTTCGGGGTGGAGGTGCAAATTGCGCAGGAAGTGTGGATATTCGCGCCCCGCGGTCTTTGCTTGTCGCCCGTGCCATGGCACGGGCGGCGTTTTATCTTGCTTCAAGCAAGCACACTGCGTGTGCGGCAATGCCAAGGCGTTCGCCCGAAAAGCCAAGCCCTTCCTCGGTGGTGGCTTTTACGTTGATAACGTCGGCAGCAATGCCGAGCGCCTCGGTAAGATTTTTCTTCATTTGATCAATATGCGGTGCCAGCTTCGGCGCTTGGGCGATAACCGTGGCATCAATATTGGAGATCTCATAGCCCGCATTGCGCACGCGCGCGATTACCTCGGTGGCAAGCTGCAGGCTGTCAGCCCCCTTGTATTTGGGGTCACTGTCGGGAAAGAGCTTGCCAATGTCGCCAAGTGCAGCTGCACCAAGCAGCGCATCCATAATGGCATGCGTCAGCACATCGGCATCGGAGTGTCCCAATAGCCCTGTTTCGTGCGGAATGTGCACGCCGCCGAGTATCAGGTCTCTCTTTGCAACCAAGCGGTGTACGTCATAGCCGTGTCCGATCCTCATGTTACGCTCTCTCTTTCCTTTAAAATAAACTCCGCGAGGCGAATGTCACGCGGTTCTGTAATTTTGATATTTTCCTTGCCGCAGTCCACCAGCTTTACGGGGTAGGGTAGCTTTTCCATCAGCTGATTGTCGTCGGTCAGCAGCTCAATGCCTTTTACAGTCTCCAGCGCGGCACGGTAAAGATTTGCCGAAAAGATCTGCGGCGTGGTAGCAAGATACACGGTCTTGCGATCAACGGTTTTGGCAACAAAGCCGCGGCTCGTTGCTGTTTTTACGGTATCGGAAACAGTCGCTGCCGCGGTGGCAGCCTTGTGGCGGTATGCTGCGCGGCACACTTTTTCGATTTGGGCAGGGGTAATAAGGCAACGTGCGCCGTCGTGGACCGCTACGAATTTGGTGGCGTGGTGCACGTGCAAAAATCCGTTCTTTGCCGACATGGCGCGCGTGTCACCGCCCGCCACCACGGCGGCAAGCTTGGTGATATGCCATTTTTCGGCAAGCGCCGAAACATCGGAAAGGTCACCGGGGCGTGCCACCACCACGATCTCATCGATTTGCTTGGTGTTCTCAAACGCCAGAAGCGTACGGGCAAGCACAGGTATGCCCGCCACCTCTAAAAATTGCTTCGAAACACCGCCGCCCATGCGCGTAGAAGAGCCAGCCGCCACGATAATGGCGGAGGTGTGCGGGCGCTTTTTGCCGCCTACGCGGCGCAACAGGTCGGCAGTCGTACCTGTCACGGACATTATTCGGTAAAGGTGCCGTTTTCAACGGCGGTGATCATATCCACGCGTGTTTTGTGCTTGCCGCCCTCAAATTCGGCATCCACAAAGGAATCTACCAGATCAAGTGCAAGGCCAATGCCTACCACGCGCGCACCAAAGCAGAGCACGTTCGCATCGTTATGCAGGCGGGTGAGACGTGCGCTGAAGGTATCGGAGCAGCAGGCAGCACGAATGCCCTTGTGCTTATTTGCAACAAGCGACATGCCAATGCCCGTACCGCAAATGAGAATGCCCATTTGCGCATCTCCGTTTTGTATCTTTTCGCAGGCGCGGTGTGCGAATACGGGGTAGTTACAGCTATCGGAGGTATAGGTGCCCACATCGGTCACCTCAAAGCCGCGCGAGATCAGGTGCTCGCGCACGGTATTTTTCATGTCAACGGCGGCGTGATCACAGCCAATAACCAATTTTTTCATAAGCATTATCCTTTCGGCGTGTTTTGTTGCTCGCGCGCCAGGCGCTCACGTTCGGCTTGGGGCAAGCGAAGATAGGTGGGGGTCAGCTCCTTGTCGGTGGTGCGCACGCCCGCGCGGTAGCGCTGCAGGGCACATGCGGCAACGCCGAGGGCATTTTGCTCTGCGGCAATATTGGCCACGGGTAGGGAAGTTAAGGCTTGAAAAGCATTGACGGTTACCTCCATCCCATCACCAATGAGATAAAAGGGCTCGCCGCGCGCAGCAAGCTCGCTTTCAAGCTCGGTTGCGGCAAGTGCACGGTCGGGGCACAGGCGCGTGAGCTGCATGCCGTCAGCATGGAACAGGGCGTTGTATACCTGACCGCGTCGTGCATTCATCACAGGGCAGATCAGCCCCGTGGCAGGCAGCAGATTTCTTGCCATTGCTTCAAGAGAGGATACACCAATCACGGTTTTATTTTTGCCAAAGGCAAGTCCCTTTATAGTCGCAGCACCGATGCGCACGCCCGTAAAGGAGCCGGGACCCTCACTGCAGGCAAAAATATCAATGTCATCGGGGGTGTAGCCCGTCACCTCAAGCAGTGCTTTTGCCATGGGCAAAAGGGTCTCG
The DNA here is from genome assembly GCA_964583425.1 of uncultured Lachnospiraceae bacterium. Lineage (GTDB taxonomy): Bacteria > Bacillota > Clostridia > Oscillospirales > CAG-272 > Firm-07. Next base: position 1,573 of record CAZOWH010000022.1, on the reverse strand, counting down.
CTGTGCGTATTGCCGTTTTTTACGGTAAAGGAGGCAATTGCATGGTCGTCACGGCAGAGCGCAACGCTTCCCACCACGGCAGTGCTGTCCAGTGCAAATATCAGCATAGGGCTTATCTCCTTTCCTCAATTTTGATCTCACGGCTATCGGGCGTATTGACATCATTTTTTATGATCTCCACGCGCAAGTGGTGCGCGGGCAGGGCATAGGGGATATTTTCGCTCCATTCCACCAGACAAATACCGTCACGCGCAAGATAATCGTCATAGCCGATGGAGTAAAGGTCGTCCTCGCCCGTAATGCGGTACATATCAAAGTGAAAAAGGCGCTTTTCCTTGCCGCGGTACTCGTTTACCAGCGCAAAGGTAGGGGAGCGGACAAGCGCCGCGGGCGCAACCACTGTGGCAAAGCCGCGCACGAACGCCGTTTTTCCCACGCCAAGATCACCGTAAAGCGCCACAAAGGGTGGAAGGGCTTCATCCGCGAGCATGCTCTTGGCAAGCTCAGCCCCTGCCGCCTCTGTCTCGGCGGCGGAGCTTGTCTTTAAGGTCAACGATAGCATTAGAATAAACCGGAAATGTTGCCGTCGTTATCGATATCGATCGTGTAAGCGGTGGGCGCTTTGCCAAGACCCGGCATGGTCATAACGGCACCCGTCAGCACTACAATAAAGCCGGCGCCTGCAGAAAGGCGGATTTCACGTACCGTAAGGGTATGCCCCGTGGGTCTGCCGAGCTTTGTCTGATCGTCAGAGAAGGAATACTGTGTTTTTGCCATGCAAACGGGGAATTTGGCATATTTTTCGTCAATGGCAAGGATATCAGCAAGCGCCTTCTTCGCACCCGCCTCAATTACCACGTTGCCGGCGCCGTAAAGCTCCTTCGCGATGGTCTCGATTTTTTCGGTGATCGAAAGCTCTGCATCGTAAAGGAATTTAAAGCTCTTGGGCTTCTCGCAAGCGGCAACCACCTTTTCGGCAAGCTCTACGCCACCATCACCGCCCTTGGCAAAGACCTCGGAGAGTGCGAAATCAGCACCCTTCGCTTCGCAAATGGCGCGCAGCGCGTCAAGCTCCGCATCGGTATCGCTGTCAAAGCGGTTGATGGCAACCACTACGGGCACGCCAAACTTATGCAGGTTGTCAATATGTGCTTCAAGGTTGACGGCACCACGCTTCAGCGCCTCGACATTTTCGGTCTTGAGGTCGGGCTTTTGTACGCCACCGTTATACTTGAGGGCGCGCACCGTGGCAACCAGCACCACGGCATCGGGCGAAAGCCCTGCCATACGGCACTTGATATCCATAAATTTTTCAGCGCCGAGATCGGCACCGAAGCCCGCCTCGGTAATGGCGTAATCGCCAAGCTTCAGCGCCAGCTTCGTAGCGCGGATCGAGTTACAGCCGTGCGCAATATTGGCAAAGGGACCGCCGTGAATGAGGGCGGGGGTGTTTTCCAGCGTCTGCACCAGATTCGGCTTGATGGCGTCCTTCAGGAGCGCGGTCATGGAGCCCTCCGCATGCAGGTCGCGGGCGTAGACGGGGGAACCGTCGTATTTGTAGGCAACGAGAATG
>CAZOWH010000021.1:0-17961 GCA_964583425.1 uncultured Lachnospiraceae bacterium | reverse complement strand
AGGACGCGGGTTTTGATTGCTTTTTTACGGGCAGTTACAAGTTTGTCGATGTTGCTGCGCTGAAAAACGAGGCCGATAAGGTGGGCATCGACTTTGAATTCATCCATGCAAAATGGAATTATGTCGATCATCTCGGCGGTCATTTCTATATGAATGATTTCTGGAAGCCCGGGCTTGCCTATTTGCCCTTGTTTGATGCAACTATCGAGGCGCTTGACAGTGCCGCGGCATGCGGCGTATCCGGCATTTGCCAGCACGTGACTGCCGGTTGGATCGCACCGCCCGCCACGGATATCGGCTTTTCACGCTTTGATGCGCTGGTTGAGCACGCCATCAAAAAGGGAGTTAAGCTCACCTTTGAAAATCTTAGAAACTACGGCTTGCTTGCCGCGCTGATGGAGCGTTATGAGCGCGTACCCGAGGTTGGCTTCTGTTACGATAACGGTCACGAATATTGCTATACCGAAACCGTGCCCTTCCTTGATCTTTGGGGTAAGCGCACCTATTACACCCATCTGCACGATAACTACGGTCGCGATAAGGAGGATCCCGATAAGGATGCCGATTATCATCTGCTTCCTTACGAAGGTACGTTTGACTACTCCGAAATGATTCGTAAAATGGATAAATACGGATACGAGGGAGCCCTCACGATGGAGGTAGGTCAGTACGGCAAATATAAGGAAATGTCTCCGGAAGAGTTTGCGGCACATCTCTACAGTCTTGTTGTGCGCATATCCAAGGGAGAAAAATAACATGGAACGAAGGTTTGGCGTAAACAGCCACTGCTTTAGGGGGCTTACCAATGCCGAGGCGCTGCCAATTTTAAAAAATGCAGGCTTTGAGTGCTTTTTTTCCGGTGTTTATGAGCCGCTTGAGGTGCTTTCCTTAAAGCGCGTTGCCGATGACGTGGGTATGGAGTTTTCTTTTATACATTCGCCGTGGTTTGAGAAGGATCAGAACGGCAAAATGCGCTATATGAACGAGTTGTGGAAGCATGGCTTCACTTACGTTTCCTTGCTGGAAAAGGTAAAGCGCTCTATCGAAAGCGCCGCCGAGGCAGGTATACCAACCGTTTGCATTCATCTTACCGAGGGGTGGAAATCGCCCCTTGTGACCGACGTGGGTCTTGCGCGCTTTGATGAAATCGTAGAGCTTGCGATCAAGCGCGGTGTGAAGGTGGCGATTGAAAACCTTTACACGCTTGGCAATCTTGCCGTGTTGATGGAGCGCTATGAGCGCGTGCCTGAGGTAGGCTTTTGCTACGACTGCGGTCACGAGCACTGCTATACCGAAACAATACCATTTCTTGATCTTTACGGCAAGCGTACCTTCTGCACGCATATTCATGATAATTTCGGCCGTGATAAAGAGGACCCTATGAAGGATGCCGATTATCATTTGTTACCCTTTGACGGCAATTTTGACTATGCTACCATGATACAAAAGCTTGACAAATACGGCTATGAGGGACCTCTTATGCTGGAGGTTGGGCAGAAGGATCAATACGCAAGCATGACTCCCGAGGAGTTTGCCGCAATTCTTTTTGATCGCGTACAGCGCATTTCTCGCAGAGAGCCGCATGTTATCAGCGAGCAATGAAATATAGAGTAATTGGCTGGACAGATCACGAGGATATCGATATTGAAACGGTGATTGCTCGGATGCCGCGTATTACGCCATTATTGACGACGTAAAGGCGAACGGATACTGCTTTGGTGCAACTTGAAAAAATATAAGATTCTCAAAAAATAACGGACACGTGTGTCCGTTATTTTTTGTTATTTTTTCAGCGCGGAAAGCGGGAACCCGTGGCAATGAAAAATTTCGGCACCGAGTAGCGCAGCATCGCTTTCACTATGCGTGGTGATAATGGTAAGCCCGTTTTTGTTGGCACTTTTGACGAAAGGGGCAATGCGTGCCTTCAGCGCCTCGTCAAGCGCGGAGAAGGGCTCGTCCAGCAGCAACAGATCGCCACCCGCTGCCAGTGCACGGGCAAGCGACAAGCGCTGCCTTTCTCCACCGGAAAGCACTGTGGGCAGGTCGTTTTTGTGTGCGGATAGCTCAAGCTGTTCCAATAGATCGTTTGCAATATTACAGCTGTCATTGTTTGAAGAGAAAACAAATTTTATATTTTCTTCGGAATTTAGCCATGGTAATAGGCGAGGCTCTTGAAAGGCAACGGATAGCTTTTCGCTTGCTGTCTCCACCCTGCCGCTGCAAGGTCGTTCCAGTCCCGCGATCAGGCGCAGGAGGGTGGTTTTGCCACAGCCGGAGGACCCCATAATGGCAACGATACCGCTTTGCGGAAAGGTAAAGCTGAGATCCTTGATTACGGTTTTCTCACCGTATGCGTATGTGAGATCAGTCAATTTTACCATATGCCTTTTTCTCCTTTTTGCGGATTTGCTTTCGGTAAAAGACCAAGCACCAGATATTCGATCACCACACTGATGAGCACCACCGTCAGCGTATAGGCAAAGAGCTCATCTGTGAAAAGATAAAGCTTGCTTTCGTAAATGGCACGACCGATCGAATGCTCGGGCACCGCAAGCACCTCTGCCGCTACCCCCGCCTTCCAGGCAAGTCCTATACCCGCGCGACAGGCGGCAAGAAAATAAGGCATAACGGAGGGGAGCAGAATTTGCTTGATCACACGCCCGTGCGGCACGCGGAATACCGAAGCCATTTCAAAAAGTGCGCGGTCGGCGGCAAGCAGCCCCTCGCGTACATTGCTCCAAACAATAGGCAGCGCCATGGCGAAGGCAATCACAAGCGGTACGGTGTCTCTGCCAATGAACAATAAAAGCAGAAAAATGACCGATGCCACGGGTGTTGCCTTTAAGAGATTTAACAGCGGGGCGAATAAATGATGCAGCAGGGAAAAGCGTACGGTGAGAAAGGCAAGCACTGTGCCGAGTATAAGCGCTATTAAAATGCCTGCTGAAATGCGCGCCAGCGAAAGGGCAAGCGACAGCCAAAAGCCGCTCGTGCCCATCAGCTGTCCCATTTTTTTCAGCACTGCAGGCGGCGTTGGCAGCAAGAGCGGCTTATCAAAGAGGAGTGCCAACAGTAGCCATAGCAGGAGCCAAAACAAAATGGAAAGCAGTGGGGCAAGGTGCTTTAGGATCGTTTTTATTTTTTTAATTCTCATTGGTTATATAGTAAAAGTCTTCGGTTGGCAGGGCGTCTCCGATCGCGGTAAGCGGCATTTGTGCGAGAAACTCGGAAAGCGCCGTTTTCATCTCCTCACCCGCTACAAATTTGATATTACAGCGGGGTAAGGCATTTTGTGTGATCGCCATGATCTCAAAAATGCCTGCCCTCGCGATCATATCCGAGGCGGTCACAACGTCTTCGTTGACAAAAGCGATCGATTTTTTGTATTCCTCCATAAATGTGCGCACTGCCACAGGGTGCTCGCCTAAAAATTCGGTGCGTACTACAACACAGCCCTGTACCAAGGAATTTGCGGTAAAATGCTTGTTCCACTCGGTGGTCAGGTCAATGGCAACCGTTACAGTGGTGCCTTGCCCTGTGGCTGCATTTTGTGCGATCGTTACCATCGGCTCGGGCAGCACCGCATATTCCACCATCCCGCTTGCTACCGCATCGCGTAATGCTGTAGGCTCGGCATAGGTGGTGCTGTCAAGTATTACATCCGAAATTTTCGCCTTGTCAAGGAGTGCTTTTGTGATAAAGGCAGGATTTTGTGCGGGAGTATACAGTGTCTTGCCAGAAAGCTCGGTAAGGGTGGGGGTGGTGCCGTTTGTGGTTACCACATAAAGCACACCCAGCGTATTGAGCGCCAGCACCTTCACACCACCATTGGTGGCATTGTAAAGCGCGGCGGCAACATTGGTGGGTACAGCCGCAATATCCGCAGTGCCGCTGATGATGGCATCGCGCACGTTAGCAGCATCCTTCTCTACGGTAAAGGTATAATTCAGTGCCGCTTCGCCCTTGCTATGGCTGTCGATCAGTGGTGCCATACCAAAGCCCGTGGTGCCGTTCAGCGTCCACACGCGAACCTCGGTGTCGTCTGTTTTTTCGCAAGCTGCGATAGGTAAAAGCAGAAGAAATGCCAAAAGCATACAACAGAGTTTTTTCATTTTTACGCCTTTCATTTTGAAGTGATCTTATCATGCAACATTAAAAGTATAATCTATTCAGCGCTTTTTGTCAAGAAAGCGTTTGCGGAATATAAAAATGAAATATTTTTCAAAATCCACTATACAAAAGGGCAAAAATATTTTATAATAAAAGTAATGTTAAAGCGAAAGGATACAAGCATATGAGCATTGAAAAGCAATATTTTGGCAGTTTGCCCGATGGGCGCGCGGTCTCGCGTTATTTTTTGAAGAATGAAAACGGTATGGTTGCTGCGATCCTCGATTACGCGGGCGCCATTCAGCAGCTTCTTGTTCCCGACCGTCGTGGGCGTCTTGTTGACGTGATCGGCGGCTATGACAATATTCTTGATTATTACTACGGTAACGGCTATCAGGGCTCGCTTGTTGGGCGTATCGGCAACCGCATCAAGGAGGGTAAATTTACCCTTGATGGCAAGGAATATTCGCTTGCCATCAACAATGGTCCCAACCATCTGCATGGCGGTATTGAAAGCTTTAGTCGCAAGATCTGGGAGGCAACGCCTGTGGCCGGTGCCGAGCCCTCACTTGTGCTGCACTACGTTTCACCGGATGGGGAGGAGAATTACCCCGGCACGCTTGATGTGACCGTGACCTACACACTGACCCGTGGCAACACGCTTTCCATTCGTTATGTTGCCTCCACCGACAAGACCACCATCGTTAACCTGACCAATCACGCCTATTTTAACCTTGGGGGCTTTGCTTCGGGCAAGATCCTCGATCATGAGCTTTGGTTGGACGCAGATACCTATTTACCGACCGATAAAAACCTCATTCCCACAGGTGAGCTGAAGCCTGTGGATGGCACCCCCTTTGATTTTCGTACCGCGAAAGCCGTGGGGCGTGATTTCGGTGCCGATGATATCGACCTCAAGACCGCGGGCGGCTATGACCACTGCTTTAATTTTGCGGGGGGCGAGACCAAGGAGCCTGTTTGCCGTGCCGTACTTTATTCTGACAAGACCGGCATTGAGATGAAGACCCTGACCCAACTGCCCTGCGTACAGTTCTATTCCGGCAATTTCCTTAACAATGCCGAACACCCCTTTAAGGGCGGCTATCCGCAGGTGCGACAAAATGCCATGTGCCTTGAAACGCAAAAAATGCCCGACAGCATCAACCACAAAAACTTTACCGATGTTACGCTGAAGCCGGGCGAGGTATATGATTATACCACCGCTTACGCGTTCTCGGTCAGAAAGTAAGGCAAATGATGAAGCCTTACGTGATCTGCCACATGGTCACCTCGCTTGACGGCAAGGTGACGGGAAAATATCTCGCGCGACCGGAGGCAGCAAGCGCTATCGATATTTATTATGAGATCAATCGTAAGCTGCCCCCCGATGCCTTTGCCTGCGGCAGAGTAACGATGGAGGGGAGCTTTACGGGCGGATATTATCCCGATCTTTCTGCCTTTGAAGGGTGTGACGAGCCCTATCTTGATCACGTAGCGGATGCGGGAGCGGGCTTTTTTGCGGTGGCGTTTGACCGCCAAGGTCGCCTTGGCTGGCAGACCCCGCGTATTGTGGATGAGGACCCCGGGTACGGCGGCGCACATATCATTGCGGTGTTGACCGAGCAAGCCCCCGCTGCGTATCTTGCGTATTTAAAAAGTATAGGGGTATCGTATATTTTTGGTGGTGAGGTCGATCTTGACCTTTCCTACGTGCTAAAAAAGCTATATCGGCTTTTTGGCATTGAAACGCTTTTGCTGGAGGGCGGCAGCGTGATCAACGGAGCCTTTCAGCGTGCTGACCTCATTGATGAGATCAGCCTGGTGATCGCCCCGACGGTGGCGGATGCCGCCGATCAGCCTTTATTTGCAGGTAGTACGCTTTCCGATTTTGCGCTTGCCAAAACAAAGGTGTATGACGGCGGCGTGCTATGGCTGAATTATAGGAGGAAATGATCATGAGAAAAAATTTTGGCGCAAGGCCTTGGCTTTATCCGATGCCCGTGCTGATCATCGGCTCATATGACGAAAAGGGTACGCCCAACGCCATGAATGCGGCATGGGGCGGTATCAGCGAGGCAACGGAAATTTCCATTTGTGTGAGTGAGGATCACAAGACCACCCAAAATATTCTCGCGCGCGGCGCGTTTACCGTTAGCGTGGCAGATGCCGAAAATGCTGTGGCGGCTGACTACGTTGGCATTGCCTCGGGGAATGATACCCCCGATAAGCTTGAGCGGGCGGGCTGGCACGCAGAAAAGAGCGCGTTCGTGGATGCACCGCTTTTTGCAGAGCTTCCCATGGCGCTTGAATGCAAGCTGATCTCATATGATGAGGGAAGTTGTCGCCTTGTTGGTGAGATCTTAAATGTATCGGTGGATGAAAGGATCCTTGGCGAGAACGGAAAGATCGATCTTGCCAAATTCAGCCCGATCACCTATGATCCCGTAGGGCATACCTATCGCGCACTTGGTGCAGTGGTGGGCAACGCCTTTTCGGATGGTAAAAAATTGAAATAATTTTTCTCACCCTCACATAAGTTTATGTGGGGGTGATATTTATGAACAATGCTAAAAAAAGGATCCTTTCACTGTTGCTGGCGCTTATGCTGACAGCACTTTCCGTTATTGGTGTTGGCGCGCAGGAGGTCATGCCCGTTGGAAGCGAGGATGCGACGCCTGTCACCGCAACCATGGAGCTACCCTGCAGATCGGCTGTTTTGATGGATGCAAAAACAGGGCAGGTGCTGTTTGAGCAAAATGCCGATGAGGCACTGCCGCCTGCATCGGTCACAAAGGTGATGACGCTGCTTTTGGTGATGGAGGCGATCGACAGCGGCAAGCTTGCCCTGACCGATATGGTCAGTGTCAGTGCGCATGCTGCTTCCATGGGCGGCTCGCAGGTCTATTTAAAAGAGGGCGAGACCATGAATGTGGAGGAGATGCTCAAATGTGTGATCATAGCCTCTGCAAACGATTGCGCCGTGGCGCTTGCCGAGCATGTGGCGGGGAGCGAGGAGGAGTTTGTGGCGCGCATGAACGCCCGCGCTGCTGAGCTTGGTATGATCAATACCAATTTTGAGAACACCAACGGGCTCGATGATACTGCCACCAATCACGTAACCTCGGCGCGCGATATTGCCATTATGTCGCGGGCGCTGATCGCACATGAAAAAATTCTCGAATACAGTGGTATTTGGATGGATACCATCAGAGACGGCAGCTTTGGGTTGACCAACACCAACCGCTTGGTGCGTTTTTACCGTGGTTGCACGGGGCTGAAAACAGGCTCTACCGCGCGTGCAAAATTCTGCATCAGCGCTACTGCCGAGCGTGATGGGCTGTCACTGATCTGTGTCATTATGGCGGCGGAGACCAGAGACGAGCGTAATAGCACAGCCGCTAAGCTGCTTGATTACGGCTTTGCTACATACAGCACCTTTGAAAAAGAGGCGGGAAGTGTTACCTTGCCCGTGCTTGGCGGCGTGGCGCCGTCCTGCGCGCTTTCTTACGATAGCTTTGCAGCAACGGTTGCTAAAGGTGCCGGCGCGCTCGTGGAGGCTGTGACCGAGCTACCCGAGGCTTTGGAGGCACCTGTTACAGCGGGGAGTGAGATCGGCAGAGTGGTATATAAGCTTGACGGAAGCGAGATCGGCAGTGTGCCGATCATTGCGACCGAGACGGTGGAAAAGATTGAATTCGGCACACTTTTTTTGCGCATTTTGGAGCAATTTCTCCTATTGTGACAAAAAAGTGAAATTGTCCAAAAAAATTTGCAAAAAAATTGCAAAAAAAATTCATTATAAACCTTGCATTTTAAAAAGTTATGTTGTAAAATAAAAAATATATTTTATTATTTGTTCTAATGGAAAGAGGTTCCCCAAATGGCAATTCGTCTTGTTGACACGTACGTTTCTCCCTTTGTAAAGGATGCCGAGTATGCATCCATGCAATCTCAGGTTACCGCCGCACATGAAATGCTGCATGCCAAAACAGGCCCCGGCAATGCATTTCTCGGTTGGATCGATCTGCCCCGCGATTATGATAAAGAGGAGTATGCCCGCATCAAAGCTGCGGCTGCAAAAATTAAAAAGACCTGTGATGTGTTTATCGTCATCGGCATCGGCGGCTCTTACCTTGGCGCGCGCGCCGTGGTAGAGTTTTTGAAATCTCCGCTTTACAATAATTTGAAAAAGGATACGCCCGATATTTACTATGCGGGCTGTAATATCAGCGCAAGCAATCTGCAGGAGCTTTTGTCGATCTGCGAGGGTCGCGATGTTTGCATCAACGTGATCTCCAAATCCGGCACCACTACCGAGCCTGCCGTGGCTTTCCGTGTGTTCCGCGAGTGGCTTGAAAAGAAGTATGGTAAGGACGGTGCGCGCGAGCGCATTTTCGTGACCACCGACCGCGCACGCGGCACGCTGAAGAGCTTTGCCGATCAGGTCGGCTATGAAACCTTTGTGGTACCCGATGATGTTGGTGGCAGATTTTCCGTGCTGACTGCGGTAGGTCTTTTGCCGATCGCTGTTTCGGGCGTTGATACCGATGCACTCATCGCGGGTGCGGATGAAGCACGCGTGGCGTTTGTCGATCCCGATCTTACCAAAAACGATTGCTATAAATATGCTGCGCTTCGCAACATTCTGCTGCGCAAGGGCAAGACCACTGAGGTGCTTGTTGGCTACGAGCCCTTTATGCAGATGTTCAACGAGTGGTGGAAGCAGCTTTACGGTGAGAGTGAGGGGAAGGATGGCAAGGGTCTTTTCCCGGCGTCTGTCATATTCTCAACCGATCTTCACTCGCTTGGGCAGTATATTCAGGATGGTATGCGCAATCTCTTTGAGACTGTTGTTTCGGTGAAGAGCACGGGTGCTGTGCAACTGATCCCGAACGATCCCGCGAATATCGATGGGCTCAACTTCCTTGCGGGCAAGGATCTTGAATATGTCAACAGCATGGCACAGCAGGGCACACTGTTTGCGCACATGGATGGCGGCGTGCCTAACATCGTACTGGAGCTTGCCGATCGCACCGCGCATTCTCTTGGTTATATGCTCTACTTCTTCGAGAAGGCATGTGCAATCTCGGGCTATCTGCTCGGTGTCAATCCCTTTGATCAGCCCGGTGTTGAGGCGTACAAGAAAAACATGTTTGCACTGCTCGGCAAGCCCGGCTATGAGGAGCAAAAGGCGGCACTTGATGCCCGTTTGGCAAAATAAAGCGAAAAGAAACGAAAAAGCAAGCCGAAAATCGCTTTTCGGCTTGCTTTTCTTTGCAATTTTTTCCAAAACCCCCTTGAAAACGGCGGTTGTATCGTGTATAATAAGGGTGTAAGCAGAATAAAAATTCTGTTATGTTACAAAACGGAGGTATAGTCTATGCTCAAATTGATGATTGGCGTAAAGGGAACGGGTAAAACCAAAACTCTGATTGAAAAGGTTAATGCCGCTGCTGCCACTTCGCACGGTGATGTTGTGTGTGTTGAAAAGGGTACACAGCTGCGTTTTGATATTAAGTCCAAAGTTCGTCTCGTTGATACGGAGGAGTATCTCATTCATGATGCAGAAGCGCTTTACGGCTTTGTTGCAGGCATTCTTGCCAGCAACTACGATGTAACCGATCTGTTTGTGGACAACACCCTTAAGATCTGCGGCGGCAATATCGGTGCGCTTGAGGCAATGCTGGAAAACCTCAATTCCTTGCTTGCAAAGCATGATGTAAATGTCTTTATGACAGCTTCTATCCCCGTAGAAGAGGCAACCGATACCATCAAAAAGTATCTTTAATTTCAAATCATCAAAAAAGATAGCAGCTCTTTCGGGTTGCTATCTTTTTCTTTGTCAGGCACATCATTTCCCGTTTTTTGCTATCCTGTAAATGAATGCTTTACTCGGGAGGTTGATGTAATGGGCAAATATTTCGGGACTGATGGATTTCGCGGCGAGGCGGGGGCAGTGCTGACGGCAACACATGCTTATAGGATCGGGCGTTATCTTGGTTGGTACACCACAAAAAACGGCGCGCGAGCGCGCGTTGCGGTCGGCAAGGATACCAGGCTTTCCTGCTATATGCTGGAGTATGCTATGATAGCGGGGCTTGTGGCATCGGGTGCAGATGTTTTTATGCTACATGTTACCACTACACCAAATGTATGTCACACCGTAGTGACGGAGCAGCTTGATATGGGGGTCATGATCTCTGCCAGCCATAATCCGTATACCGATAACGGCATTAAGCTTATCAGCAAAACCGGTGCAAAGGCAGACGACACACTGACCGATCAAATTGAGCAGTATCTTGATGGGGATCTGCCGGCGGAGGGGGACCTCCCGTTTGCCACGGGAGAGGCGATCGGCAGGATCTATGACTATGTCGTAGCAAGAGAGCGCTATTGTCAGCATCTCATTGCCTGCGTACCTTGTGAGCTTCGCGGCGTGCGCATTGGGCTTGACTGTGCAAATGGCGCCGCCTCAGTGATCGCACCCGCGGTGTTTGCGGCGCTGGGTGCCGATGTCTTTCCCATTCATGCGAAGCCGAACGGCACCAACATCAACCGCCGTGCGGGGGCACTGCATATTGAAAGCCTCATCAAGCACGTTAAGGTAAACGGACTTGATGTCGGATTTGCCTTTGATGGCGATGCCGATCGCTGTATTGCGGTTACTGCCGAGGGTGAGGTCGTTAACGGCGATCACATGCTCTTTTTTCTCGCGCAGCATCTCAAAAAGCAAGGTGCGCTTGCGGGCAATACGGTGGTGACCACCGTGATGTCAAATTTGGGGCTTTATCGTGCGCTGGAGGCGGCGGGGATCGCCTATGTACAGACCGCCGTGGGAGATCGCTTTGTTTACGAAAGCATGCTGCAAAACGGGTATGTGCTGGGCGGCGAGCAGGCAGGGCACATCATTTTATCACAACACGCTACCACGGGTGACGGGATTCTTACGGCGCTCAAGATCATGGAAGTCATGATTGCTGAAAAAACAACGCTTGCAGCGCTTGCGGCGCCCGTTCAAATGCTGCCGCAGATCACCAAAAATGTACGTGTTTCCGATAAGCGCGCGGTGCGGGAAAATGCAATGGTACAGCAGGCTGTGACAGCGGTTGGAAGGATACTTGGCAAAAGTGGGCGTGTGATCCTACGGGAAAGCGGTACCGAGCCTGTGGTGCGCATTATGATAGAGGCGCCCGAGGAGGCGATATGTCACGCCTGCGCGGGTGAGATCGCTGACGTGATAGAAAGTGAGGGGCTTACAGCAATTTGAGCGATCCATTTCACTAAATATTCAAGCAACCGCCTTTGCATGTGCAAATCGGCGGTGTATGATATAATCAAATATAAAGGAGACAGAAAATGAATATCACAGGAAACAGGCTTCCGCCCGAAATGGCAAAGGCAGCCTTTGATAAAACCTTTGACTTTGCCAAGCTGATGGCGTATTACAAGTGTGCCATGATGGAAATAGAAACCAAGCTGAACGTGCTAAATACCGAGTATTCCTTGCAATTTGACCGCAATCCTATCAACAGCATTAAAACAAGATTGAAGCAGCCGATCAGTATCCTTGAAAAATTACAGCGAAAAAATCTGCCGCTGACACTGACGGCAATCGAGGAAAACTTGCATGATATTGCGGGGATCCGCGTGGTGTGTCCCTTTATTGAGGATGTATATCTCTTGGCAAATGCTTTGCTTGGGCAGGATGATATTACCCTTATTGAGAGAAAGGATTACATCAAAGCGCCAAAGCCAAACGGCTATCGCAGCTTGCACCTCATTGTATCGGTTCCTATCTTTCTTGCTAAGGAAAAGCGCATGATGCAGGCGGAAATACAGCTTCGTACCATTGCCATGGATTTTTGGGCAAGTCTCGAGCATCAGCTCCGTTACAAAAAAGGAGAGCATTTTGACAAAGAGATCATGCAGGAGCTGCTGGAGTGCGCAGAGGTGAGCGCCGAGCTTGATCACCGCATGAGCAAGCTGCGCATCAATATGCAGGACACTGCGGAGTAAAAGAAAAAGTCGGCTTTGCCGACTTTTTCTTTATTCTTCCGTTTTATTTTCAGCAGCGGTAACTGTGTATTTTTTTTCGGCAAGGCGCACGGTGTAGAAGAAAATAAAATAGCCGAGAAAGGAAGGGATCAGCACCAACAACAGGACGTACAGAAGGGATATGGGGAGATCGGAGAGCCGATAAGCGAAGCCGAGCATGGTGTAGGCGATCTCCGAAGCGATAAACGCAACAAGGCGAGCGGCGGCTACAATGCCAACCCCAATATAAGCCACCTTTTGCAATTGGTTGTTGCGGTCAAAAAGCCTTGCAAAGGGTAGAAGCGGGGCGGCTGGTTCAAGGCTTTCACCCAAAATCGCGGCGGCGCTTGCCATTTCGCGCGTGCGCACGGCATGCCTCACGGTATATTTGTGCGTAAGCAGGATCACGATCACGCAGGGTAAGATCTCAAGCAAAATCGAAACGATATAGCCGCTGTAATCCAGCGTGACATCAAGCGAGCCGTGCACCACAGAGAGTGCCACGATGGCACCGAGGTATTTAAACAGCAACGCACCGCCAAAAAGGTAATATAGCGGGGCACATTTTTTGAGATCACCCGTGTGATAAACACCAACCGTGAGAAAGGCGAGCATCAAAACAAGTCCAAGGATCTCTGTCCACTGCATCAAAAGGTCCACGACATCAAACCACAGTGAGTCCATCAGCACTCTGTCGCACGCAATGATCTCATATGCGGGTACAAGAACCAGTGCATATACGGATAAAACAGCAAACACGGTAATGGCGGCTGCTTTTAAAAAGGATTTTGGCATAAGCGCTCCTTAACATGAAATATAATATTATATTATCATAAAACATAATGAAATGCAATTGTTTTTTGCATATTTGGCTTTTTAATGCATAATATAAAAAGTATGGGAGGTGGTTTGATGTCAAATTATGATCTTGCACAGCTTCTTTCAACCACAAAAGCACTCTGTGATAAGTCGGGTCTTTCTTTCGATGTGCTTACCCGTTCCATTCTTGGTAAAGAAATTCCCGTTTTTCGGCTGGGACAGGGCAAAAAAACAGTGGTTTATGTAGCAGGGCACAGCGGTACCGACTCGCTCTTGTCGGCGGTGCTGCTCGATTTTTTATGTGATTATCTCACGCAATATGAGAAAAAAGGCAAGGTGTTTGATACAAGCCTTTCCTATCTTTTTACCGAGCGCTCTATACTGCTTGTACCACTGCTTAATCCCGACGGTGTGGATTATGTGCTGGAGGGCGTTTTTGAAGACAATCCGCTTTGTGCGCGTGTGCGACATATGAACGGCGGCGATGATTTTAGCACATGGCGTGCAAACGCGCGGGGGGTGGATCTTACGCATAATTACAGCACGGGATTTTTTGCACATAAGGAATGGGAGCGCAGGCAGGGGATCATCAGCGGCGCATATGAGGCTTACAGTGGCGAATATCCCGAAAGCGAGCCAGAGACTGCGGCGCTCTGCCGCCTCTTGCGCTTTCTCGGCGAGGATATTCTCGGTGTGCTCGATCTGCAATTGGGGGATGGAAAGCTCTATTGCAGCTGTAAGGATAAGCTTTCTGCCAAAACCATGGCGGCGGGGCGGATCCTCGGTCGCGCGCTGGCGTTGCGCGATCCCACACCCCAAATGGTAGCCCCCACGGGCGGGCTTGCCGATTGGTGTATTGAAAAGCTTTCGCGCCCCGCTTATCGCCTTACATGCGATATCTCTCGGTATTCGCAGCAGAAAGCCCGCACACTTCTTTTCGAGCACCTTCGCCGCGCGCTTTATACCTTTCCGTTTATGTTGTAAAATAAATCAAAACCACGCGTAAAACGCGTGGTATACACCAGCCCTGAAAGGGCAGATTACTAGCAAAGCCTAAAGGCGTACTAAAAGCTCGCCAACCGCATAGTTTTCACAGGCAGCCGCTTAAGCGGCTGTCTTTTTTATGCCTTGTAATTCTTACCACCCGTAAACGGGTCTATAAACTCTTTTATACTAATCTGATCGCTTGCGATATCTTCTTGCAACTGATTTCTAACATACTCTCTTATCGTTTTTTCATTTCGACCGACTGTATCAATGCAATATCCTCTACACAAAAAATGTCTATTGCCATATTTATATTTCAAATTGGCATGTCGGTCGAAAATCATCAAACTGCTTTTCCTTTGAGATAACCCATGAAGTATGCTATATTTACATTCGGTGGTATGCTCACCAACATATGTATGTGATATGGGCATGCTTCCGCTTCTATGATTTCTACTTGCTTCTACTTGCTTCTACTTGCTTCTGCTTGCATAATTGTCTCAATATATACCTACATCCGCTTTTATCTGTTTGTATATGATTTGTCTTCGATATTTGGGCACAAATACTATATGATACTTGCAATTCCATTTCGAATGTGATAAGCTATTTGTGTCATTCATTGACATTCCTCCTATGTTTTGATGTGGTTGGCGAACCTCTATCATTTTAGCATGGGAGGTCTTATTTTTTCTCTTGAAGCTAAAGATTTTTTATTCCACCGGCAGAGCCGGTGGTTTATTTGCGCGAAAACCACAAATAGAGAAAGCCACGCGGTGATCGCGTGGCTTTCTTATGACATGGGTTTGAGTTTAGTGGACAAGCTGTAGCAAATAACTTTTTTTCGCCGCCTCGGCAAAATCCCGATAGCAATTTTTCTCCGGTAGATAGGTGATGTAGGCAACCGAGTCGATCTCGTTGCCGTTCACGACCAGGCGCTGTGCACCGTTGCAAGTGATTACAGCGGAGGTAATACGGTTCATATATCCTCCTACCTTTCGCATCTATGATGTCATTTGGTGGGCGGATCAAAAAAATTGATCTGCTCGCCTGCGCGGGTGACGTTGTGGTAGGGAAGCCCCAAATGCTCGTAGGCGAGGCGCGTGACGCATCTGCCGCGTGGGGTACGGGAGAGAAAGCCGATCTGCATGAGATAGGGCTCATAGACATCCTCAAGGGTGATCGCCTCCTCGCCGATGGTGGCGGCAAGCGTTTCAAGCCCAACAGGGCCACCGTCATAAAATTTGATGATGGTGGTGAGCATGCGTCGGTCGATATTATCAAGCCCGAGGGCATCAATTTCCAGCTTTTGCAGGGCATAATTGGCAATATCTGAGGAAATTTCACCATTGCCCTTGATCTGCGCGAAGTCACGTACGCGCTTGAGGAGTCTGTTGGCAATACGCGGTGTGCCGCGGGAGCGCGAGGCAATTTCAATGGCGCCATCATCGGAAATGGCAAGCCCCAAAATATCAGCACTGCGCTTGACAATGCTTGCAAGCTCCTCGGGTGTGTAGAGCTCAAGCTTCAGCATCACGCCAAAACGATCACGGAGCGGTGTGCTTAATTGTCCCGCGCGTGTGGTAGCGCCAATGAGTGTAAAGCGGGGGAGATCGATGCGGATGCTGCGTGCAGCTGGACCCTTACCTATAATAATATCCAGGGCATAGTCCTCCATGGCGGGGTAAAGGATCTCCTCAACTGCACGGGAAAGACGGTGGATCTCGTCGATAAAGAGCACATCGCCCTCGGCGAGGTTGGTAAGGAGCGCCGCAAGGTCGCCTTGCTTTTCAATGGCGGGCCCCGAGGTCACACGAATGTTTACGCCCATTTCATTGGCAATAATATTGGAAAGTGTTGTTTTACCAAGACCGGGAGGACCGTAGAGCAGCACGTGGTCAAGGCTATCACCGCGCTTTTTTGCGGCTTCAATGTAGACCTTTAAATTTTCCTTTACCTTTTCCTGACCGACATAGTCGGTGAGGGTCTGCGGACGGAGCGACACCTCTTGCGAGTCATCCTTTGTCTCGTTGGTGGAGAGAATGCGGTTTTCAAAGTCAAGGTCGTTTTCGCCGGTAAAGTCCATACCCAAATTAAAATCCATTTAAACTCTCCTTACATCAGTTTTTTCAGTGCGGCGCGAATGATGCCTTCCACATCCAGCGTGGCGGTATCAATGCCCGCGAGGGCGGTAAGCACCTCAGTGCGACTGTAGCCAAGCACCAAAAGCGCCTCTTGTGCTTCGCTTAATTTGTTGTTACTGCCGACGGCTGCAGGCGCAGGAATGGCTGCCGATGCTGCTTCAAATGCGGAGGGCAGAGCGGTGCCTGCCGCCATTTTATCGCGCAGCTCCAAAATGATGCGAGCAGCGGTCTTGGGACCAATGCCGTTGGCACGTGCGATCGTCTTTTTATCCTCGGTGCATACGGCAAGCGCAAACTTCTCGGGCGTGAAGGCGGAAAGGATCGCCATTGCCGCCTTGGGTCCAACCCCCGAGACTGTGATAAGCAGACGGAAGGTATCAAGCTCACTTTCATCATAAAAGCCGAAAAGCTCCATATCGTCCTCGCGCACGGCAAGGTGGGTGTACAATTTGACCCGCTCGCCGCTTGCTACGGCGGGCGAGATATTCTCATAGGTGTTGCTGCTGACAGTCAGCTTAAAGCCGACACCGCCCGTATCTACCACCGCTATGCTCGGCAACAGCGCCGTGAGCGGACCGCTGATATAATGAAACATAAAACCTCCGTTTTTTCTGCGTGATTTTTCTTGAAAATTTATAAAATCGCAAGAATAATTCTTTTTCTTGTTAAAATTAGTTTAATGTTGCGCGCTGCTTTCGACAACGGGAAACGTTTTTTTGATGGCTTTTTCGAGCTTCAAACGGTCAATATCCATGTCTCTGCCGCATCCAAGACAAACTACGCGACAGATGCTGCCAACGCGTAAAATCTTGAATTTGCGCTTGCCGCAGGGGTGCGGCTTTTTCAACTCCACTGTCATGTCGGGAAAAAGCTTGATGATCTGCATATGTAATCGCCTTTCTCAAAAAATAAAACCTTTAGAACCGCTTTTAAGTATAACATATTTTTAAACATAAGTAAAGTAAAAACAATATTTTTTATATTTCTTTATAAAATTGTTTGACGGGCGCGAGAAAGTATGTTATAATATAATATATTTTATTTTTGAAGGGGGAGCGGTGCATGATCATTCTCGGTATTGACCCGGGGCTTGCCATTGTCGGCTGGGGCGTGGTGGACTACCGCGCGGGCAGATTTAAAACGCTTGGCTACGGCGCGATCCGCACATCTGCGGGCACACAAACCGAGGAGCGCCTTGCGGGTATCTACCGTGATCTCAATACGATCATCGATCACTTTCGCCCTGAGGAAATGGCGGTTGAGGAGCTCTTCTTTAACACCAACATCACGACAGGCATCCGCGTCGCAGAGGCGCGCGGCATCGTGCTTCTTTGCGGCGAGCAAAAGGGGCTCCGCATTGCCGAGTATACGCCACTGCAGGTCAAGCAGGCGGTGGTTGGGTACGGTCGAGCTGAGAAAAAGCAGGTCATTACCATGGTGACAAGCCTTTTGGGGCTAAAAGAGCCGCCCAAGCCCGACGATACTGCCGATGCGCTTGCCATTGCCGTGTGCCACGGACACAGCGGCGCCTCGCGCCTTGCCAAATACTTTAACAACTGATCAGGAGTGGATATATGTTTTATACCGAACATTGGAAGGATTACGAATTGCTTGATACCTCCGACGGCGAGCGCCTCGAGCGTTGGGGAAAATATATTTTGGTGCGTCCCGATCCGCAGATCATCTGGCACGGAGTAGCCGAGCATCCTGCGTGGAAGCGCGCTGATGCGGTATACCGTCGCACCTCCGCCGGTGGAGGTGCTTGGAAGCAAAACCGCTTGCCAGCCGAGTGGAAGATCAATTATCGCGACCTCACTTTTCTGATCAAGCCCATGGGCTTTAAGCACACGGGGCTTTTTCCCGAGCA